>NZ_SPPK01000003.1:0-300000 GCF_004569505.1 Dysgonomonas mossii | reverse complement strand
CCAACAGGGTTATTCGAGCGCATTCGAACTACCCGAATATATAGGAGAAATGGGTGAAGACAAAGTTGGAAATATCGACCTCAACGATCGAGACCCATTATTTGAAGAAGCTGCACGTCTTCTCGTAGTTCACCAGCAAGGATCTACATCGCTAATACAGCGTAAATTCTCTATCGGATACAACCGTGCAGGTCGCCTGATGGATCAACTGGAAGCAGCAGGGATAGTAGGACCAACGCAAGGAAGCAAAGCTCGTGATGTTCTTATTGCTGACGAATACAGTTTAGAACAGAAGTTAAATTCATTTGGCTAAGCCTCCTTAATGGTCAATATCATTCTGCCGAAAAAAAAGAATAGGCTAGTTTAATATTTAAACCTTTAATGAATAACAAAGTCAAAAAGGCTAAACAATATAACAAAAGATGAAAACAAAGTTACTTTCTCTTATATCACTGTTAGCATTCACATTGAGTATTTCTGCACAAGATGCACGATCGATCTTAGACAAAGCTGCCGAAACATACAACAAAGCCGGAGGGGTTGTAGCAAGCTTTACTTTAGACTCTAAAGACACAAAGGCTAAATTGGTATATAGCTACGATGGTAAGGCTTATATGAAGGGAGACAAATTCAAGATAGAAATACCCGATGCTATTACTTGGTTCGACGGTAAAACACAATGGGTGTATGTAAAAGATACTGAAGAGGTAAACATCAGCAATCCTACAGGTGCAGAGCTACAAGGAATAAGCCCTTCTATGCTTTTCAGTATTTATAAGAAAGGCTATAATCTATCCTACAAAGGAGAAAAAAGAACAGGAGGAAAAACCGTTTTGGAAATAGAACTGATTCCCCAAAAGAAGAATGCAGACATCACCAAAATATTGGTACAAATAGATAAAGCCAGCAATGTATTCTCAAAGATCACACTGACAGATAAAGCCGGCATACAAAATATCTTATCTATAAAAAGCTATCAAACAGGAACTAATATTTCCGATGCTACTTTTTCTTTCAATAAGAAAGATTATCCTAGTGCAGAAATAGTAGACCTTAGATAACATAGATTGTGTTTATCGTTACATAGAAAATACGAACCGAATAACCTTTGAGGATATAAGCAAATTCTATATCTTTGTATAAAATATAAACAAAACATATAAAAATATAAAACATGAACGAAAAAGTACGTTGCCTCATTATTGGCTCAGGACCTGCGGGATACACTGCAGCTATTTATGCGTCGAGAGCAAATCTTTCTCCGGTACTATATGAAGGAATACAACCCGGAGGACAATTAACAACAACTACCGAGGTTGAAAACTTCCCGGGATATCCTGAAGGTATTACCGGCCCCGAACTGATGGAAGACCTAAAAAAACAGGCTACACGCTTTGGCGCTGATATACGCTTTGGCATAGCTACAGCGGCAGACTTCTCTTCTCATCCACACAAAGTAACTATCGACGGCGAAAAGGTGATTGAAGCAGATACTGTTATTATAGCAACAGGTGCGAGTGCCAAATACTTAGGTCTATCAGACGAAACTAAATATGCTGGCATGGGCGTTTCTGCTTGTGCTACATGCGACGGATTCTTCTATCGCAAGAAGGTTGTAGCCGTTGTTGGTGGTGGAGACACTGCTTGTGAAGAAGCTATCTATCTGGCTGGACTAGCCGAGAAAGTGTATCTTATTGTACGTAAAGCACATCTGCGTGCATCGAAGGTAATGCAAGACAGAGCTATGCAAAATCCTAAAATAGAGATCTTATTCGAATGTAACGCTACAGGACTATTTGGCGAAAATGGCGTAGAAGGTGTACATGTAGTAAGACACCTAGGAGAACCAAACGAAGAAAAGTTCGATATCAAAATCGACGGATTCTTCCTTGCTATAGGACACAAGCCAAATACTGACATATTCAAGGCGCAGCTTAACCTCGACCCTGTAGGATATATCATTACAACACCAGGTACTCCGAAAACAGGAGTAGAAGGCGTTTTTGCCGCAGGAGACGTAGCCGACCCCATATATCGTCAAGCTATTACAGCTGCCGGAAGTGGTTGTCAAGCTGCGATAGAAGCAGAAAGATACTTAAGCGAAAAAGGCCTGTAAGGCATCTATATACTAAAAAAGAAAATCCGGATCGTATGATCCGGATTTTCTTTTTATATATCATTCTATAAAGAATTACCTTCTCATATTCGGCATTTTGCCACCCTTCATCTGAGTCATCATCTTCATCATCTTACGAGTCTGGTCAAACTGCTTGATAAGCTTATTCACCTCTTGGATAGATGTTCCGCTACCTTTAGCGATACGCTCACGGCGGCTTCCGTTCAAGATCTCAGGAGTTGAACGCTCTTTGGGTGTCATCGAATAAATAATAGCTTCGATACTCTTGAAAGCATCATCGTCAATATCCATATCTTTAATAGCCTTACCAACTCCCGGAATCATAGACGCCAAATCCTTCAGGTTACCCATCTTTTTGATTTGCTGTATTTGTCCGATAAAGTCGTTGAAGTCAAACTGATTCTTTGCTATTTTCTTTTGCAGGCGACGAGCTTCTTCTTCATCGTATTGCTCCTGTGCTCTTTCTACGAGTGAAACGATGTCACCCATACCCAAGATACGGTCTGCCATACGCTCAGGGTGGAATACATCCAATGCGTCCATCTTTTCGCCTGTACCCACAAACTTGATTGGCTTGTCTACAACCGAGCGGATAGAAAGCGCAGCACCACCACGCGTATCACCATCGAGCTTGGTAAGTACTACCCCGTCGAAGTTGAGCCTGTCATTAAATTCCTTCGCAGTATTCACCGCATCCTGTCCCGTCATGGAGTCTACTACAAAGAGAATCTCATCAGGTTTCACAGCATCTTTAATCGCTGTGATCTCTTTCATCATCTCCTCATCAATAGCCAAACGTCCGGCGGTATCGACGATGACAAGGTCATGCCCATTTTGCTTTGCATGCTTAATTGCATTTTGAGCGATCTGTACCGGGTTCTTGCTTCCCTCTTCCCAATATACAGGAACTTCGATTTGCTCTCCTAATATCTTCAACTGTTCGATCGCAGCAGGACGGTAAACGTCTCCGGCTACAAGTAACGGATTCTTACCTTTCTTAGACTTCAGCATCTTGGCAAGCTTACCTGAGAAAGTAGTCTTACCCGAACCCTGAAGACCCGACATAAGGATTACAGCCGGATTGCCTTTCAGATGAACATCTGTAGCGGTTCCACCCATCAAGGAAGCAAGTTCGTCATGAACTATCTTCACCATCAATTGCTCAGGCTTAACGGCAGTAAGCACATTCTGCCCCATTGCCTTTTCCTTCACAGTCTCGGTAAACTGTTTTGCTGTCTTATAGTTTACGTCGGCATCTAATAAAGCACGGCGAACATCCTTTAGGGTTTCCGCAACATTTATTTCGGTGATTTTACCTTCACCCTTCAGTATCTTAAACGAGCGCTCTAATCTATTACTTAAACTTTCGAACATATTATATGGTTGTTATTTATAATCAATTTACATGGGTGCACAAAGATATAAACTTTTGGTATAAAGTGAAAAACTCACTATGCTTTTCTTATATTTGAAGTCACAAAGAATGATTATGTCAGCACTATGGAATCCGTGGCACGGCTGTCACAAGATAAGCGAAGGTTGCAAACACTGCTATGTGTATCGTGGTGATGCAAGACGAGGCATAGACAGCACGATTGTAACCCAAACAAAAAGCTTCGATGTACCCATCCGGAAAAAGAGAAACGGAGAATACAAAATACCATCCGGCACAGAAGTATATACCTGTTTCACATCCGACTTCTTCAACAAAGACGCAGATCAATGGCGTCCCGAAGCTTGGCGAATGATACGGGAACGAAGCGACCTAACCTTTCTGATGATAACCAAACGCATCGATCGGCTGACAGTAGGGCTTCCCGACGATTGGGGCGATGGCTACGACAATGTCACCATTTGCTGCACCGTAGAAAATCAAGACAGAGCCGATTACAGGCTACCTATTTACAAAGCTGCTCCCATCAAACACAAAATGATTATATGCGAACCTCTCTTGGAAAGGATAGACCTGAACCCTTACATCGGGTCATGGGTAGAGCATATTACAGCCGGAGGCGAATCGGGTCAAGATGCACGCCCTTGCAATTTCGACTGGATTATGGAACTGCACAAGCTATGTATAGCGAATAACATATCATTCTGGTTTAAGCAAACCGGTTCGCGACTGATAAAAGATGGCAGGCTCTATAATGTTCCCAGAAGACTGCAACATGCTCAGGCACGCAAAGCCGGAATCAACTATAAACCATAAAAAGTGTCGATAAAAGTCTAAAAAGTGACAATTCAGCCAAAGACATATTCACTAAATATCAGCTACTTACAATCAAAAAGTGACAAAAGTGACACTTTTAAGCATGTTTTAAAGTGCCACCTTTTGTCACCCTGTTATATCAAAGAACTCTCTCTTATTAGATAAACTTTATAGCTGAAAATGCAAAAAGTAAATCAAGACAGATAGTTCTTAATAAGCTTACAATAGAACGGATCAGAATTTATATCCTACACTGATATATGCAGCCCGATTTTTGATTTTAGTATCTTTAAACACTTTAGTTAATCCATGATCGGCACCAAGGCTAACATTTATTTTATTTAAAAATTCAACACCTACAGCTCCGCCAATTCCAAAATCGAAACGATTGGTATCATCCCCAAAGAAATCCTGATCTTCAAATAGTTTTGCATCTGATTTTATTTTTCCCCCTACTCCATAAGCCAAATACGGCCCTGCACGGAATACGAGTTTAGTCCCGGGTGTTAAATCCAGTTTATATCCGGCATGTATAGGCAATTGAATATACATCGAATTATAGGTAACTTTATCCTTCGTGCCGGAAACATTAACTGGTACATTTTTACCCTTGGTTCCTTTCGTCGTAAACTCAAGTCCCGACATCAAATAAAAACTACTTGGTAATGCAAGCTCGGCAGTTAGCCCAATATTGAAACCAACCTTATTATCATCATCTACATTTTGCAACTCGGACAAATTCATTCCGGCCTTTACTCCTAGAGATACAGGCAATTGTGCAAACATACTAACGCTTGTTACCAAAGCAACGAGCAAAGCAAAAGAAATTTTAATAATTCTCATAATATTAATAAATTAGTTCTGGTTCTTAAGCACCCTAAATTAGACAAATAATTCTATTTGACAAAAAATCGGATATAAAGAAAGCTTCATCAGCACCATGTTTTTTATAGTATATACCGTAAAAAAGCCGACGGACTTCGTCACCCCAGTATAATAAAACCTTTATTTAAAAGATGTAAAAAGTTATCAAGAATAATTTTATTCTGACTACTTTAGCAATCTAAATGTATAACGATATAAATTAATAGCCAGATGAACACTCTTTTATTTTTAGGAAACTTAGGAACCGGAGAAATCATCATCATTGCCATTGTTGTTTTACTATTGTTTGGAGGAAAGAAAATTCCTGAACTCATGAAAGGATTGGGTAAAGGAGTAAAAAGCTTCAAAGATGGTGTAAATGGCCTTGAAGACGATATAAACGGAACTTCTGAAAACAAGTAATAATTTCTCAGAAAATTATTCTTTTGATATAGGCCCGGATTAGTTATAATCCGGGTTTTTCGATTTGTAAACAAAAGCGTTTTATTTCTGTTTTAAGTAATATGGATATATGTATAGATTTTGACGGGACATGTGTAACACATGAGTTCCCGAATATAGGAAAAGATATTGGCGCAATCCCTGTTTTGAAAGAACTAACGGATAAGGGGCATCGGCTGATACTCTTTACGATGCGCAGCGACCGCAAAAAGAAGAAAAAAATAAATGGCGAGGAGGTCATCGTTGAAGAAAACGTACTGACAGAAGCCGTAAAATGGTTTGAAGATAATGGCATACCTTTGTATGGCATCCAGAAAAATCCGACCCAGCGGTTTTGGACATCATCGCCCAAGGCCTATGGACATCTTTACATAGATGATGCGGCTCTGGGTTGCCCACTTGTTTTAGATGATCCCACATCTGATAGACCCTATATAGATTGGGTTCGAATAAGGGAAATACTGGTGGATTCGGGTGTTTTATAAATAAAGCAAGTTATAAAAAAGAATTGCTCTCGCATTCTCATTTTCTTTTTTTCACTACAGAGTAAAAAGTGTCACACAGAGATCTTTCAATACAAGAAATACGTCATTATTTTTTACCAACTACTTAATTCCTGTATAAAATGGGCAGAAGAATATTATTTACCATCTTAATGTTTGTTTCTCTAGGCTCTTTCGGTCAAGAGAAAATGGCTTTACGCACTGATGAGGCGAATGTATACTTTAAGGAAGCAGAAGTTGCGGCAAAGAAAAGTAAGAACCTTTGGGGTAAAAATATCTTTGGTCCTATCATGTTGATTAATCCGGCAACGAAAGAAATCTATGCGAATGTACAAGACTCGTTAGGCGAACTAAAACAAGACAATCATATCTATACCGGAATTTTCTCCAAAAAGGAAAATATCGCTAATACTTCTATCCGATGGAACGGAACAGATTGGGCTACAGTGATGCTGCCTTTGCCCGAAAATAAATATGATCGAATAAGTTTATTGCTTCATGAACGGTTCCATGTTGTGCAACCGAAACTGGGGTTTAGCCAAAGTAATGGTAACTGTGCTCATCTTGACAGTAAAGATGGCCGTATATACTTACGATTAGAATTAGAGGCTCTTAAAAAAGCAGTTTCGGCATCGACAACATCCCAGATTAATGAGCATATGACGAATGTATTTATATTCAGAAAATACAGGCAATCTCTTTTCCCCGGGGCGGATATTGAGGAAAATAAATTAGAGATCAATGAAGGTCTTGCCGAATATACAGGCGAAGCAAGTTGTGGAAGACCCGAAAAACAAAAGGGAGAACACTTTGTGAAGAACATTGATAGATCTATGAAAAATCCCACTTTTGTACGCTCTTTCGCCTATCAGACGATCCCTGCCTATGGTTATTTATTGGATAAGAGGAAGCAAGGGTGGAACAGAAGTATAAATGATAATACCAATCTCAGTAATTTTCTTATTGATGCTTTTCAAGTGAAAATTCCTTCAAATTTGAAGGATGTCGTGAATCAAATTGCGGACTCATATAATGGCACGGAGATAACAAATGAAGAGATAATCCGCGAAGAAAAAAACCAGAAACTTATAGTAGAATACAAATCCAAATTTATCGAACAGCCTCATTTCGAAATAAGATTGAAAAAGATGAGGATAAACTTTGACCCACGTAACATTATGCCTCTTGAAAATAAAGGGACTGTATACCCTAACGTTAGAGTTATAGATGAATGGGGCACATTAACAGTTACCGATGGAGCATTAGTAAGTTCGGATTGGAAAACAATCACAATAACAAACCCGACCAATATGGATGGATATAAATTATCGGGGAATGGTTGGACGTTAGAGTTAAACAAAGGGTACTCAGTAGTTATCACAAACGGAAACTTTGGTTTGAAAAAAGATTAAAAACATTAAGATGAAAAAGATATTGATGGGGCATAATTTCAAACGGGAAGATTTTGCCGGACTTGAAGGAAAGTTTATCATTATATACCCCGAAAACAAGCTGTTCACAAAAGATGAAATTTTGGAACGGATATCCGACATAGACGTATTCGTCCCTAATTTTTCGTTTCAGACAGATGCAGAGATTATAGATAAGGCAAAAAACCTAAAACTGATAGCCAACTATGGTGTAGGGTATAACAATATAGATGTGGAATACGCAGCCTCGAAAGGCATTGCCGTAACCAATACTCCCCAATCGGTACTAGAGCCCACAGCCGAGTTGTGCTTTGCCCTGATGATGGCAACAGCTCGTAAAGTAGCTTATTACAATCACAAGCTGCACTCAGGCGTCAGGCTCGATTGGAGTATATATGGAGATTTGGGTGTTTCGCTTTATGGGCAAACGCTTGGTATATATGGCATGGGGCGTATCGGGCAGGCGGTTGCACGCAGAGCCTTAGCATCGGGCATGAACATCATTTATCATAATAGGAACAGGCTGCCAAAAGACATTGAAGAGAAGTATAACGCCACCTATGTAGATTTCGACACACTCCTCAAAGAGTCGGACGTGGTATCGCTTAATGCACCTGCTACACCCGAGACTTATCACCTGATGGGAGAAGCCGAATTCAAGAAAATGAAAAACAGTGCTATACTTATCAATACTGCCCGTGGGCAACTGGTAGACGAGAAAGCCCTTGCTACAGCCTTGAAAACAGGAAAAATATATGCGGCTGGCCTTGATGTGTTCGAAAAAGAGCCTAAGATTTTCCCGGAACTATTGGAATTGGATAATGCCATTCTGTCCCCTCATGCCGGGACAGGCACTTATAGCGCACGGCGGGATATGGCTCACGAAGTGGTAAAAAATATAATCAACTTCTTTGAAGGAGGGCAAATAGATAAGGTGAATTAGTTACAATTCACCTTTCTTTATTTTATTCAACAACCCATCGCAAGAGTCTTCCAGCAGATCGAGAACCAGCTCGAAGCCGTCAGCGCCAGAGTAGTAAGGGTCGGGTACGTGATCGTGTACAAAGTCTTGCGAAAAATCCATCATACGGTATACTTTCTTTTCCGATTCCAAGTCGGGTGCCAGTCGCATTACATCACGATGATTGTTGTCGTCCATCACCAAAATAAGATCAAAATTATCGAAGTCGTTCACCGTAAACTTACGAGACAAAGAATCCAGCGTATACCCTCTCCTTGTTGCATGCTTTCTCATTCGCAAGTCGGGCAATTCATCGATATGATATCCTGACGTTCCCGCCGAATCAGCTGTAATTTTATCACTTAACCCCTGCTCTTTTACCATCGTCTTGAAAATTCCTTCCGCAGCAGGAGAACGGCAGATATTTCCCAAACAGACGAAGAGTACTTTATATTCCTTTTGATTGTCAATATTTTGCATCTATTCTTTCGTTTTGGTTTATATTAATCGATTAATAACGATTTATACAAAGATATAATTATTTGCTTAGTACGCTAATTAAAGCACTTTTTTAGAACATATGACAAATAAATTTCGTTTGGGAATGGAAGTGTAGACTCTATTAATATTAAGTAATCAGAAAAAAGGTTAGTATCTGCACATTCTTTTTGTCATGCTGAGGTAAAGAAGTATCTATATTTAGCGACAAAGATCCTTCCTCCGTCGGGATGACAAAAGAGTAACTAAACAAAAGGAGTGTATGAATAAATATTATCTGAGAATCAGATATAATACTCTGCCATATCAATCAGTCCTGCACGCATCGCATATTTCGTTGCTTCGTGCACATTGTTTACTTCCAGCTTGCGGAAGATATTCTTACGGTGGGTAATGATAGTATGAAAGCTAAGATTGCGATTCGCCGCAATTTCTTTTGTGGTACGCCCTATGGCTATTTCTTTCAGTATTTCTTTTTCTGTAGAGGTCAATATATGATCCACAGTATCGGTAGGAGCTTTCTGTGCTTGCAGTAATTGGTTGGCAACCCTTGCACAAATAAAACGTTCGCCCCTTAATACATGAGCCAGTGCAATATTTATCTCGTCGAGCCCCGACGACTTGAGCACAATACTGTAGGCTTCACTTGTAGATGTCAATCTGCGCAGAAACTCATAGCTCAGTTCTTCGGAGAATAACAACCAATTTACATGCGAAAAACGATAACCTACATTCAGCAAATCATCTACGCTTATAAAATCAGACAGGGTATAATCCAGTATCACAACGGCTTCGGGGTGAGAGCTCAACAATCTTACCAATTCGGATTTGCTTTCCGTGAAAAGTACCGAAGAGGCTTTTTTTGTCTCACCTACCAGCGTCTCCATCCCGATACGGGTTATACCTTGCCGGTCTACGATTATAACATCTTTCTGTTCCATTTATTCATTTGATGCAAAGAACAGTAAAGTTAGTTATTTCTGCTTAAAAAACTTATAAAAAAATAGCATTTGATAATCAATCGCGTTATTCCAGTATTCGCCGGTATGTCCTCCCGGACGAACGATATAATCATGATTAATATTTCGATATACCATTTCTTTATGCAATTGCTCGTTTACCTGATAGAAGAAGTCGTCTGTTCCGCAATCGAAAATAATAGATAACGAACCCGGTTCTATCTTATCCAGTTGATTGATTACCGTATGGCTATTCCACAACTCGGAGTTCTCTTTATACGAACCTATACGTAATTTCATATCCCAGTTGTTTGGAAAAGGACGTATATCTACACCTCCGCTCATCGACCCGCATGCACCAAAAACATCGGGATGGTTTATACCTAGCCACAAACCTCCATGACCACCCATACTAAGCCCTGTTATCGCACGACCTTTGGGTGAGGTAATTGTTTTATAATTTTGGTCGATATACTGCACCAATTCTTTGCTCACATAGGTCTCAAACTGAAATTTAGGATCGATAGGGCTATCCCAATACCAACTATTCTGTCCATCGGGGCAAACAACGATCATCCCCAATCGGGTAGCATCTTGTGGTAGTGTTGGTTTGAGCGACACCCACGAATCATAACGTCCCGAGTAGCCATGCAGAAGATACAGCACAGGATATTTAACCGTACCATCCTTCTTATATCCATCAGGAAGAATTATTACATTTTTTATACTTCGGTTCATTTTAGGACTGAATACCTCAATTGTATCCACAGTCTGAGCCTGTACAGAACACAAAGCAAAGATTGCAAGTAAAAATAAAACAGCTTGTTTTTTCATAATATTTTAGTCAATAATTATAGTTCATGCTTCGTCAAGAGGTTTGCAATAGCCTGCTCTACATACTCCTCTCCTCTTTTCATCGATTCCTCCAGGGAAACACTTTCAGGTTTAATCGGAATTATAAAATCAAAGACAGAAGCATACAACTCCTGCGCTCCTTTTTCCAGATCTCCTGCAATAGCTATTACTTTTTTCCCTTCCGCTCGTGTTAGTTGAGCGACACCATAAGGTGTTTTCCCATATTGGGTTTGAGAATCTATTTTACCTTCACCGGTAAATACCACATCAGCCTTTTTTATTGCAGCTTTAAGATTAGTATAGTCTATTACAATATCGATGCCTTTCTGCAAACGTGCATTTGTAAACGTTAGCAATCCGGCTCCGAGACCTCCGGCAGCACCGGCTCCCGGTACATCTTTCACTTCTCTGCCCAGTTGATTTTTAATCACTTCTGCATAGTGTAGCAAGGCATCGTCCAGCGCACTTACCATTTCCGCAGTAGCTCCTTTCTGCGGTGCGAAAACAAAAGAGGCTCCGTTTTCTCCACACAAAGGATTGGATACATCACAGGCTACCTCAATATCTATATCTTGCAATCGCTTATCTATAGATGAGACGTCTATCTTCGCCAATTCTCGGAGAGCTAATCCGCCAAACGGCAGATCTTTATTTTCCTTATCAAGAAATCTGACCCCTAACGCTTGGGCGAAGCCTGCGCCACCATCATTGGTAGCGCTACCTCCTATTCCCAATATTATTTTTGTTACACCTCTGTTGAGACAAGCCTTAACCAACTCACCTGTACCGTATGTAGTGGTCACAAGTGGATTGCGGCTACCGTTATCTATCAAGTAAAGCCCACTTGCCGAAGCCATCTCAATAACGGCAGTAGATCCATCACCCAGAATTCCATATTTAGCAGAGACTGCCGATCCCAACGGACCCGTTACAGGCTCTTCATATATCTTACCGTCGGTAGCATCTACCAAAGATTGCACAGTTCCCTCTCCTCCATCTGCCATTGGTATTTTGATGCATATTGCTTCAGGGTAGATTCTTTTTATACCTCTTTCCATCGCATCACACACTTGCTTGGCTGTCATGGAACCTTTAAACGAATCGGGAGCTAATACAAAAATTGGGTTTTTCACAGATTAGCAACTTCGTAGATTTACTTCACTCTTGTCCAGACCTGTGTTCTTCCAAAAGCTGAAATGCCTACATAGCCTCTTACTTTCAGTTTATCGTTTCCGTCAAGCGATACGGTACATTTGTACAGTTTGCCATTCGAAGGGTCTAGTATCTTTCCGTCATTATATTCTTTACCATCTTTAGATAAGCCTTTTAGAATCTCAAGACCAAGAACCGGCTTGTCTTTATCAGCCCCCGAACAGTCTTTACATTTTATATCTTTCTTGGCAGGATTGAGTATCTCGATCACTTTTCCATAGATTTTACCACCACGTTCGGTAATTTCTACAATCGATTTAGCTTCTTTGGTTTCATCATCAAATGTTTTCCATTTACCAACCACAGATTGTGCATTTGCAGTAAGTATAGAAATAAAGAACGCCGACAGCAATATTAGTTTTAATTTCATACAATAATTTTTTAATTGGTTATTCGTTTGCGAAAATAGTCAAAAATAAAGAATAGTTTATTTTGAAACTTTCTAAAAGTGAAGTCTGAAATAATAAATATTGTAAAGAGATTTAGTTCTCCTCCTTTTCTTGTTGTTTTCCAAAAGATTTCTTCACCCACCGAGGAACAATCAATGCCCCCACCAACAGGTAATTATAATAGGTAAGCAATCGCCACAAGAGGATCATCAACGGCACAACCCCTACTAATGGTATAAATTCGCTCAGGTATTCTTTAAAGATAAACTCACTGAAACCGCTTCCTCCGGGTGTCGGACTTACTACCATCATAATCCACATCACAAACTGGCGGGCAAAGATAAGCAGGTTGTCATGCACAGTAAAGAATGCCATAAAGATAGCATTGACTACCAGGTATCGTGAACCCCAAGACAAGATGGTAGCGAGTATCAGAGGCCACCAAAAAGAGATGCCTTTTCCTCGTATTTCTCTGGAACTAATAACGAGATCATCGCCCGCCTTCACTGCACTTTTGTGCCATCGCCTCAAAAAAGGCAATCGAAAGAACTTAATAATAAGCCAACGTATTGCCTGAGGTCTAAAAAACAGCCCAATTATCAGCAGTGTACACAGAACCATTTTTATGATATAGGCTACTGCAAACAAGACCAATACGCCGTTACCAAGGGCCGAATGATCGGAAAATAAAGTATCGAAAGGGATAAAAAGAAGTAGAATAGGAAATGTAACAACAAAGTACATTTCGTCGAGCAACAACGTAACAAAAACCATTGCCGTACTTCGCCCGACAGGAATTTTCTCTTTTGTCAAGAAAACAACAGCCATTGTAGAACCTCCTACTACCGAAGGTGTTATTGCCGAACCGAATTCAGCCAATAGAGTGACTTTGATACATTGCATCCACGACAATTGTTTTTCGGTAAGATAGCGATAACGGATTGTAAAGCCGATATCACGCCCCAACATAAAACAAAAGGCAATACATATCCAGAATACAGTATGTTCTGTAATGGATATCTGTTTGAGATCAGACATATCAAACTCGCGGCTAAGCATGTATATGATAACTCCTATACCGATGAAGGTAGGGAGCAATATCTTCCATATACTAAATCCTTGAGATTCTTTTTCCATATTTAAAATCTGAAAACGTACAAAAATAAGAAAACATTTCGTCTTTTTCTTTTCTTTCGTACATTTACATAGCCGAACTCTTAATAACAAATGAACGATATGCAAAACAGAGTAGAAAAAGCAATCGCTTTATTCAACAGCGGTTATAATTGCGCTCAAGCTGTTTTTACAGCTTATGCGGATATATATGGTATCGATCCTGAAACAGCTCTGAAACTATCCTGTACATTCGGAGGCGGAATGGCCGGTACTCGCGAAATGTGCGGAGCTGTATCCGCCATGACAATGATAGCCGGGCTGGAGACAGGAACGGCAAAAGCCAACGATCAGGAAGGGAAACAATATTCATTTGATAAGGCACAATACCTAATGAATGAATTTAAGAAAGAAAACAAATCAGTCATCTGTCAGAATCTCTTACTCGAATTGGAGAAAGAACCCGAACCTGCCGATGGTAAAAAACGATGTTCTAAATTCATTAAGTTATCCGCCGAACTTATCGAAGAACATTTAATCAGAAAGAAATGAATTTTGCTCTACACTCGGAAAGGATAAAACTAAGAGCAATCTTAAAAACCGATACTGAGGCCATATACAATTATCGCTCGTTACCCGAAGTTGCCAAATATCAATATTGGGAACCTTTTACCATGGAACAAGCACACGATTTTGTCAGCCGATGCTGTAATCCTGATTTGGACGAAGAAGATCAATGGATAGGCTTGGCTATCGTGTATCAGGGAAAAGTGATAGGTGATTGCGCTTTCAAGATTAGCGAAAATATAGCAGAAGTCGGTTGCAATATTTCGCCCGAGTATCAGGGTATGGGGCTCGCAAGAGAATCATTGAGCATTCTTATTCGTTATTTCCTTAAAAATAAAGATGTAAAAGAAATAATAGGGATCACTGATTCAAGAAATATCGCTTCTGTCAGGTTGATGCAATCGTTGGGCATGGTTAAAGTTCCGGACTTCGAAACCCGGTTAGTTTGCAAAGGCGAAAATTGCATCGAACACAAATATGCTATAAGAATACATGATTGAACAATATATACAAAAGAGCAAAGCTTTTATTTTCCGCTTATGGGAGAAGTATAAAGGAGCAAAAAAGAAATACCAAATAGGGATTCCCATTTGTCTCATTCTTCTAGTGTGGTATATATTTTGTTTGCCTTCTCCGCTATTCCATGTACCATATAGTACAGTTGTATCCGACAGGCACGAAGAACTACTTGGAGCACGTATTGCAGACGATCAACAATGGCGTTTTCCCACAAGCGATTCTATCCCTGAAAAATATAAGATCTGTTTGATAGAGTTCGAAGATCAACACTTTCTTGCACATTGGGGAGTAAACCCTTTAGCAATAGCACGTGCTATAAAACAGAATATCAGCAGCGGAAAAATCAGGAGCGGAGCAAGTACCATCACCATGCAAACCATCCGTCTGTCTCGGAAAGAGAATCGTACATTCGGAGAGAAGTTTATAGAGATGATATTGGCTACACGCCTCGAATTTTCATACTCCAAAGACGAGATACTCAATCTGTATGCATCTCATGCTCCGATGGGAGGAAATGTGGTAGGAATTGACGCTGCATCGTGGCGATACTTCGGACATCAGGCGGCAACACTATCATGGGCAGAAGCAGCAACCCTCGCCGTGCTCCCCAATTCTCCGAGCCTGATGCACTTCGGTAAAAACAGAGATAAGCTTCTGAACAAAAGAAACAAGTTACTGGAAACACTTCATCAGCGAGGTATTATAGAGAAAATAGACTACGAACTGGCAGTGGGCGAACCCTTACCCTTTCAGCCTTATGCCCTGCCACAGATAACGCCGCACCTGGTTACCCGCATATACAAAGAGGATGGAGGTAAACATATAACAACGACCATAGATAAATACCAACAGGAGCAGACAGAAGCTATTCTTAACCGTTGGAATGCAGAATTTGCCCAAAATGGAATTAAAAATATAGCAGCAATAGTTTTCGATGTAGAAAAGAATGAGGTTGTCGCCTATTGCGGGAACGTTGACTTCGAGAAGGATATCTCCGCCAATCAGGTAGACATTATACAAGCGCCTCGCAGTACAGGCAGTATACTCAAGCCTTTTCTCTATTGTGCTATGTTGCAAGAGGGAGAATTACTCCCCAATCAACTCCTACCCGACATACCGATCAATATAGGAGGGTTTGCGCCCAAGAACTTCAGCTTGCAATACGATGGGGCCGTTTATGCCTCCGAGGCCCTTGCACGCTCTCTGAACGTCCCGTTTGTCGTATCTCTACGCAACTATAGCATACCCAAATTCTATAACCTGCTAAAAAAAGCGGGAATGACTACACTCAACCGTTCTGCCGACAACTATGGTCTGTCTCTTATATTAGGTGGTGCTGAAGGGAAACTATGGGATATAAGCTCTATGTACCTCAGTATGGCGCAGCAATTAAACTTTTATAACGAAGACGGCAGATATTATGAAATGGGTCAACCCTCTTATATACTGAATAAAAATAATGGAGAGAAAGGCGATCGTATCGGGAATCCGTTATTTTCGGCAGGAGCAATCTGGCAAACATTCGACGCACTGACAAACCTGAACCGCCCCGAAGAAATAGACTGGCGGTCGATACCATCTATACAAAAAATAGCATGGAAAACGGGAACCAGCTTTGGATTTCGCGACGGATGGGCTGTAGGCGTAAATCCCAAATATGTAGTTGGCGTCTGGGTTGGAAATTCTGACGGAGAAGGACGTCCCGGGCTAACAGGTGCTCGTACTGCGGGCATGGTGATGTTCGACATATTCAGCTCATTACCGCAAAGCCGTTGGTTCGAAAGACCTGATCGAGATCTTGTAAGAGCAGAGATATGCCACGAAAGCGGATTCTTGAAAAGCATGAATTGCCCGGAAACAGAAATAGATACGATGTGGATTTGTAAAAAAGGGCTGGAAGCAAAGCCATGCCCATATCATAAACTTGTACACCTATCGGAGGATATGCGTTATCAGGTTTACGAAAACTGCGCAGGCAGTAGAGGTATTATACATACATCATGGTTCATTCTACCTCCATCGTGGGAATGGTACTACAAAGAGCAGCACCCTTCTTATCGTTCTCTACCTCCTTATTCTCCCGAATGCATCAAAGATTCGGATGTGAAACCCATGGAGTTTATTTATCCTTTCCCTAATGCCCTCATTTCACTACCTAAACAGCTGGATGGCTCTCCCGGACAACTTGTATTTGAACTGGCTCACAGAAATCCTCAGAGCCGTGTGTTCTGGCATCTTGATGGGCAATATATAGGAGAAACTGAAATCTTTCACAAAAAAGAATATATTCCTGAAAAAGGAGAGCATACTTTGACTGTAGTAGACGATACCGGAGCTAGTCTTTCCACAAAATTCACAATAAAATAAAAAAATAAATACACCACAAAAAACCTATACAACAATTAGTTATATAATTAAATGAAAAATATTTTATTTTTTGCAGCATTTCTATGCAACGTTTTTAAAAGAAATGCATCTTTATAATATATTTTTTTAGAGACTTCTCAGCCTTCATACAAAACACAGTGTACAAAAACTATATTAAAAAGAAATCGCAATTTAAAATATGCCCATATTAAAAACTGCGATTTAAAAAATAAAAAAAGTATCTGGGGTTCCAGATACTTTTTTTATTTTATATAAAAGAGTAATTTCTTACTCTTCTTCTTTTTTAGGTTCTTCTGCAACCGGAGCTTCTGGCGCAGCAGTTTCTTCAACTACCGGCAAAGTTTCTGGCGCAACTTCCAAAGCTTCTACTTCTTCAGCTTTTTCTACCTTTTCTGCTTTTTCAGCTTTCGCTTTTTTTGCAGTTTCTTTAGCTTCTACAGCAGGAGCATCATCCTCTTTTTTCTTCGAACGACGAGTTCTACCTTTAGATGCAGCTTTCTTCTCTTTCAACATGTTTTCGTTATAGTCTACTAATTCGATAAAACACATTGAAGCATTGTCACCTAAACGATTACCTGTCTTGATGATACGTGTATAACCTCCCGGACGGTCGGCTATCTTCTGCGAGATATTTTGGAACAGTTCTGTCACAGCAGCTTTGCTCTGAAGTTCCTGAAAAACCAAACGTCTCGATTGAGTTGTATCTTCTTTTGACTTAGTAATAATAGGCTCAACCACTTTTCTCAAAGCTTTCGCCTTTGCTACAGTCGTAAAGATGCGCTTATTAGGACTAAGTAACAAAGAAGTACACATATTGGATAACATCGCATTTCTGTGTGCACTTTTACGTCCTAAATGATTAATTTTTTTATTATGTCTCATGTCGCTTATTAATCTTTATCTAATTTATATTTAGAAATATCCATACCGAATGAAAGGCTCAGGCTATCCAATAACTCATCAAGCTCGGTAAGCGATTTTTTACCGAAGTTTCTGAATTTAAGAAGGTCATTCTTATTGAACTGAACCAATTCGCCAAGTGTTTCCACTTCTGCTGACTTCAGACAGTTAAGTGCACGAACCGAAAGGTTCATATCAGATAACTTAGTCTTAAGCAACTGGCGCATGTGCAGGATTTCTTCATCAAACTCTTCGTTACCATCTACTTCGTTTTGTTCAAGAAGAATCTTTTCGTCAGAGAACAACATAAAGTGATGGATAAGGATTTTAGCTGCTTCTTTCAAAGCATCTTTTGGATGAATAGACCCGTCGGTTGCTATTTCTATTACTAATTTCTCATAGTCCGTCTTCTGCTCTACACGATAGTTTTCTATCGCATATTTTACATTACGGATGGGAGTATAAATAGAATCGATAGCTATAACATTAACATCGTCGGACAGACTACGATTTTCATCAGCAGGTACATACCCACGGCCTTTGTTAATATTCAATTCTATTTGGAAGCTTGCACTTTTGTCTAGGTGACAAATTACAAGATCAGGGTTTAATACTTCAAATCCTGACAGATGCTTCCCTATATCTCCAGCTTTGAATACTTCGGTACCTGAGACAGTAATACTTACCTTTTCTGTTTCAATCTCTTCTACGATTTGCTTGAATCGAACTTGTTTCAAGTTCAATATTATATTCGTTACATCTTCTATAACACCCGGTACGGTTGCAAATTCATGTTCGACACCGTCGATTTTTATAGAAGTGATAGCAAAACCTTCAAGAGATGAAAGCAGAATACGGCGTAAAGCATTACCCACGGTAATACCATACCCGGGTTCTAACGGACGAAATTCGAATTTTCCGAAGAAATCATCCGCTTCTAACATCAATACTTTATCCGGTTTTTGAAATGCTAATATAGCCATGAATTTAATTAATTTTTAGAATACAACTCTACGATCAACTGTTCTTTAATGTTTTCAGGGATATCCGCTCTTTCAGGAAGATGTAAGAATTTTCCTGTCATCGTAGCTTGATCCCACTCGATCCAAGGGTATTTGCTATGGTTAAAACCAGATAGTGCTTCGCCTACTACTTCAAGTGATTTTGATTTTTCGCGAACACCTACCAATTGGCCTGGTTTTAGTGAATATGAAGGAATATTTACCACAGATCCGTCTACTACAATATGACGGTGAGAAACAAGCTGACGTGCTGCTGCTCTTGTCGGAGCTATTCCTAGACGGAATACAACATTATCTAATCTTGATTCTAACATCTGAAGTAATACTTCCCCTGTGATTCCACGTGAAGCAAGAGCTCTGTCAAACATATTACGGAACTGTCTTTCAAGTACTCCGTATGTATATTTTGCTTTTTGCTTTTCACGTAATTGAATACCGTACTCGGACGATTTCTTTTTTCTTCCGTTACCATGTTGTCCCGGAGGATAGTTCTTTTTTGAGAGAACTTTATCAGGTCCGAATATTGGCTCTCCGAATTTACGGGCGATTTTTGATTTTGGTCCAGTATATCTTGCCATTTTCTTTCTAATTAATAATGAAATGAAGCTAAAATTGTGCAGCCGCGACTACAGAGAGGGTTTTTGTAATCAAATCACAATTTAAGATCCAATTTTTAAATTTGATTAAACTCTTCTGTGTTTTGGAGGACGACATCCGTTGTGAGGAAGTGGAGTAACGTCAACGATTTCTGTTACTTCGATTCCTGCTGCATGGATAGTACGGATAGCAGACTCACGTCCGTTGCCCGGTCCTTTTACGTATACTTTCACCTTTCTTAGTCCAAGGTCAAATGCTACTTTAGCACAATCCTGTGCTGCCATCTGAGCTGCGTAAGGAGTGTTCTTTTTTGAGCTTCTGAAACCCATCTTCCCTGCCGATGACCAGCTGATAACCTGCCCATCATTGTTTGTAAGCGATATAATGATATTGTTGAAAGAAGAATGCACATGAGCCTGGCCAATTGCATCCACCTTAACATTTCTCTTTTTCGCTGCGACTGTTTTTTTTGCCATATCAAATTAATTATTTTGTAGCTTTTTTCTTGTTAGCAACAGTTTTCTTTCTACCCTTACGTGTACGGGCATTGTTCTTAGTACTTTGACCTCTCAATGGTAAACCGATACGATGACGGATACCTCTGTAACAACCTATATCCATCAATCGCTTGATGTTTAGCTGTACTTCCGAACGCAAGTCTCCTTCTACTTTAAACTGAGCAGCGATGATTTCACGCACAGCTCCGGCCTGATCATCGTTCCAGTCTTTTACCTTGATATCTTTATCAATACCTGCTTCAGCAAGGATTTTGTTAGCAGAGCTACGTCCGATACCATAAATGTATGTCAAGGCAATCTCGCCTCTCTTATTTTGTGGTAAATCGACCCCAACTATTCTTATTGCCATATATTTTTTAGATTAATTTGCAAAATTAATAAATTATCCCTGACGTTGTTTGAACTTAGGATTTTTTTTGTTTATCACGTATAAGCGACCTTTTCTTCTGACAATCTTGCAGTCAGCAGTACGCTTCTTAATTGATGCTCTTACTTTCATATCTTATGTTTTTTTTATTTGTATCTGAATGAAATCCGTCCTTTTGTTAAATCATAAGGAGACATCTCTACACGTACCTTATCTCCTGGAAGTATTTTAATGTAATGCATACGCATCTTTCCTGAGATATGTGCTGTGATTTCGTGACCGTTTTCGAGTTCTACACGAAACATAGCGTTTGATAGTGCTTCAACTATAACTCCGTCTTGTTCTATTGCCGATTGTTTAGCCATAAATAAATAAAAGGTTTTTTAAATTGCGTTACTTCCTAAAACAGCTTCTACAAATTCAAATGTAGATAATATGTCTGCTTTCCCCTGACGAATAGCGACTGTATGCTCAAAGTGAGCCGAAGGTTTACGGTCACGAGTTCTTATAGTCCACCCATCATTTTCGAAAACGACATTCTTGCTTCCCATATTAATCATCGGTTCTATGGCGATGCACATACCTTTTTTCAACAAAGGGCCTGTACCTCGTTTACCATAGTTAGGAACCTCGGGTGCTTCGTGCATCTTACGACCTATACCATGTCCAACCAGTTCGCGAACGACCGAATAGCCACGTTTCTCGCAATATGTCTGCACAGCCTCACCGATATCTCCTATACGATTACCTTCTACCGCTTTTTCTATACCCATATAAAGAGATTCTTTTGTTGTCCGCAACAAAGCTTTCACATCTTCCGCAACTTCTCCTACACAAAATGTATAGGCCGAATCGCCACAAAATCCGTTCTTCTCAGTACCGCAATCAACAGAGATCACATCTCCATCTTTAAGAATATAATCAGTAGGGAAACCGTGTACCACCTGATCGTTTACCGAAGCACATATAGCACCCGGAAAATCTACGGTTCCCGGAGCACCCTTGTATCCTAAGAAAGAAGGGATTGCTCCGTGATCGTATATAAATTCTTTAGCAATTTTATCTAACTGAGCAGGAGTTACCCCCGGCTTAATATGTTTAGCTACCTCGCCCAGGGTCATACCCACCAGGCGGTTAGCTTCACGCATCAATTCAATTTCTTCGTCTGTTTTCAGGAATATCATTTATAAACCTCCTTAATAAGCTGCGATCGAACCCGAACGTCCTTTGATTCTACCAGATTTCAATAAGCCATCGTAATGTCTCATCAATAGGTGGCTCTCAATTTGTTGCAGTGTATCCAAAACAACTCCCACAAGAATCAGCAACGATGTTCCCCCAAAGAATTGAGAAAACTCACGGCTTACTCCAAAAGTACTTGCAAATGCAGGCATGATAGCAACCAATGCCAAGAATAATGATCCCGGGAATGTTATACGGGACATTATCGAGTCGATATAGTCTGCTGTCTTTTTGCCCGGTTTGATACCCGGAATGAAACCATTGTTGCGCTTCAGTTCATCTGCCATCTGCACCGGATTGATGGTAACAGCAGTATAGAACCATGTGAAAGCAATAATAAGTACGGCAAGTACAACATTGTATACTACACTTGTATGATCGGTAAAAGACCCTAGAAAACCTGTTTTATCGGTAGAGAATCCTGCAAACATAACAGGCACCATCATTATTGCCTGAGCAAAGATGATAGGCATTACGTTCGCTGCATTTACCTTAAGTGGAATATACTGACGAGCTCCGCCATATTGTTTGTTACCCACTACTCTCTTAGCATATTGAACCGGTATACGGCGAGTACCTTGTACCAGTAATATTGCTCCGCAAACAACCAGTAACAAAAATACTATTTCTGCCAAAAACATAACCAATCCTCCCGCAGGGTTGCTCAATCGGGAAGTAAATTCACCGATCAGCGCATGAGGAAGACGTGATATGATACCCACAAGGATAATGAAAGAAACACCATTACCTATACCTTTATCTGTGATACGCTCTCCTAACCATAGAACAAACATACTACCTCCCGCAAGAATAATTGTAGAAGGAATAAGAAAATCCCATGAAGAAGGGGCTGCAGGTCCTAACGCTCCCAACAGGTATGCAGGTCCTTGGAATACAAGGATTGCCACTGTCAGATAACGTGTATATTGGTTCATCTTGGTACGTCCGCTTTCGCCTTCTCTCTGCAACTTTTGGAAATATGGTATCGCGATACCCAACAATTGGATAACGATTGATGCCGAGATATAAGGCATGATACCTAATGCAAAGATCGACGCATTGGCAAATGCACCTCCCGAGAACATATCCAATATTCCGAGCAAACCTCCGGCAGTCATCGAATGCAAGTTTGCAAGCTGCTGAGGATCTACTCCGGGAAGGATGATGTGAACTCCGAAGCGATAGATCACTACGAAAAAGAAGGTGATGAGGAGCCTTTTTCTAAGGTCCTCAATCTTCCATATATTTTCCAGTGTTTTTACCAATCCCATCTTACTTCAGTTTTGTTACTGTTCCACCTATAGCCTCAATAGCTGCTTCTGCTGACTTAGAGAAGGCATGTGCTTCTACATCAACTTTAGCTGTAAGGGCTCCGTTTCCAAGTATCTTTACTAATTGATTACCTGATAGGAAACCGGCTTCGATCAATGTTTGAACATCGATCTTAGTAAGTTTCTTAGCATCAGCTAAACGTTGTAAAACATCCAGGTTGATAGCTTTGTATTCAACACGGTTAATGTTTTTGAAACCGAATTTAGGCAAACGACGTTGAATCGGCATCTGACCTCCTTCGAATCCAAACTTTCTGGAATAACCTGATCTGGACTTAGCTCCTTTATGACCTCTTGTGGAAGTACCACCTAAACCAGATCCGGTACCACGTCCGATTCTCTTTCCGGTTTTAGTTGATCCTTCAGCAGGTCTCATATTTGATAAACTCATATTTTATATTTTTTTATCTTACTAAACTAAATTACTCGACAACAGAAACCAGATGGCTCACCTTGTTGATCATACCTCTGATAGACGGTGTGTCTTCATGCTCTACAACACGATTCAACTTTCTAAGACCCAAAGCGTCTAATGTCATCTTTTGGTCTTTAGGACATTTGATTCTGCTCTTTACTTGTTTAATTTTAATTTTTGCCATAATAGTTTTTTCTTTGCAAATTAACCTTTAAACACTTTTTCCATAGAAATACCTCTATTCTGAGCTACAGTGTAAGCATCTCTCAATTCGCCCAAAGCTTCGATAGTAGCCTTCACAAGGTTGTGAGGGTTAGACGAACCTTTCGACTTAGCCAATACATCTGTTACTCCTACACTCTCAAGTACGGCACGCATCGCACCCCCTGCCTTAACCCCGGTACCGGGAGCAGCAGGACGAAGCATAACTTCAGATCCACCGAAACGAGCGATTTGCTCGTGAGGAACTGTTCCTTTAAGAATTGGAACTTTGATAAGGTTTTTCTTTGCAGCTTCAACTCCTTTAGCAATGGCTGTAGTTACTTCACCCGCTTTACCTAGGCCCCAGCCTACGATACCATCTTCATTACCTACAACTACGATAGCGGCAAAGCTGAATGTACGACCTCCCTTTGTTACTTTAGTAACACGGTTGATAGCTACTAGTCTATCTTTTAGCTCGATGTCGTTTGTCGATTTTACTCTATTGTTAACTCCTGCCATTTCTATTAAAATTTAAGTCCACCGTTACGGGCAGCATCTGCCAATTCTTTAATTCTACCATGATACAGGTAACCGTTACGGTCGAATACCACAGTTGTAATACCAGCTTCTTGAGCACTTTTAGCGATAAGTTCACCAACTTTAGCAGCTATTTCTTTTTTAGGAGCTTTCTCTGATATTTTCAGAGAAGATGCTGCCGCCAAAGTTTTACCTGTCAAATCGTCGATAACTTGCGCATAAATTTGCTTGTTGCTTCTGAATACAGTCAGGCGTGGACGTTCGCTTGTTCCGTGGATCTTGCCACGTACACGCATCTTTATTTTATTTCTTCTTTCTGTCTTTGTTACCATGATTACTACAGTTTATGAATTATTTACCTGCGGCCTTACCTGACTTGCGACGAATAACCTCACCAACAAAGCGTATACCTTTACCTTTGTAAGGTTCCGGTTTACGGAATGAGCGGATTTTTGCACAAATCTGACCAATCAGCTGTTTATCACAAGATTCTAGTATAATTAGAGGGTTTTTGTTTCTCTCCGATTTAGTTTCCAGTTTCACTTCAGGAGGCAACATCATGTGGATGTTGTGTGTAAATCCTAAAGATAATTCCAAAAGCTGATCTGCATTCGATGCACGATAACCAACCCCTACTAATTCCAACTCTTTGCGATATCCTTCAGAAACGCCAATAACCATGTTGTTAATCAATGATCTGTAAAGACCATGTAACGCACGATGAATTCTATCATCAGAAGGACGTGTCACAGACAACAATCCGTCTTCAACAGAGACTTTGATATCAGAATTAATTTCTTGCGATAGTTCCCCTTTAGGTCCTTTTACTGTAATTACGTTATCCTTGCCAACAGTAACTGTTACTCCGGCCGGAAGATTTACGGGTAATTTTCCTATTCTTGACATAACTTTCTATCCTCCCTCTTAATTAATAAACATAACACATTACTTCGCCACCAACTTTCAGTTCGCGAGCTTCCTTGTCTGTCATCACTCCTTTAGAGGTAGATACTACAGCTATACCGAGTCCGTTAAGGACACGAGGCATTTCTTTATACCCTACGTATTTACGTAGACCTGGAGACGATACGCGGATTAATTTCTTAATCGCGTTTACTTTATTTACCGGATCATACTTCAAGGCAATCTTAATTGAACCTTGAGGACCCTCGTCTACAAACTTATAATTAAGGATGTAGCCCTTTTCCATGAGAATTTTTGTAATTTCTCTCTTCAAATTTGACGCCGGAATTTCTACAACTCTGTGTCCAGCCATGATAGCGTTTCTAACACGCGTCAAATAATCTGCTATTGGATCTGTCATGTTTAAATTGATTTAAATTAATTCCGCAACCGGAACAATATTTAATTCTATACTAAAATAATTTCTTACCAACTTGCTTTTTTAACTCCCGGTATTAACCCCTTAGAAGCCATTTCCCTAAATTGGATACGGGAAATTCCAAACTGGCGAATATACCCTTTTGGACGACCTGTAAGGCTGCAACGATTGTGCAGACGTACAGGTGAAGCATTCTTAGGTAGAGCTTGTAACGCTTCGTAATCGCCATCGGCTTTCAACTGCGCTCTTTTAGCTGCAAATTTAGCAACCAGTTTAGCTCTTTTTACCTCGCGAGCTTTCATTGATTCTTTTGCCATCTTATATCAATTCTTTTTTTGCGTTTTTAAATGGTAATCCGAACTCTCTAAGTAAAGCATAACCTTCTTCATCTGTTTTTGCAGAAGTTACAAAGGTAATATTCATTCCCAAAATACGGCTAATGTTGTCGATATTAATTTCCGGGAAGATAATTTGCTCTTCGATACCTAGTGTATAGTTTCCACGTCCGTCAAGCTTACTTTCGATACCTTTAAAGTCACGAATACGAGGAAGTGCTACACGTACAAGTCTTTCAAGGAATTCATACATCTTTTCGTTACGCAATGTTACCATTACACCAATCGGCATCTTACGACGCAACTTAAAGTTAGAGATATCCTTTTTAGAGTATGTCGCAACAGCTTTTTGACCTGTGATAGTTGAGATTTCGTTAACTGCTGTTTCGATAATTTTCTTATCTGCAACTGCAAGACCAAGACCTTGGTTGATAACTATTTTCTTCAACACAGGCACCTGCATTGTTGACTTATAACCGAATTCTGTCATCAAAGAAGCAACAATACGGTCTTTATATTCAGTCTTAAGAGTTGTTGTATTGCTCATTATTTAATTTCCTCCCCTGATTTTTTAGCGTAACGTACTAGCTTACCATCTACTTCTTTACGGCCCACACGTGTAGGTTTTCCTGTTTTAGGGTCTACTACGTTCAGGTTAGAGATATGGATAGCAGCTTCTTTCTTTTCAATTCCTCCTTGAGGACTTTTAGCATTAGGCTTAGTATGTTTCGATACCATGTTAAGGCCTTCTACGATAGCGCGTTGTTTTTCTACAAAGACTCTCAACACACGACCGGTTTTTCCTTTATCGACACCAGTATTCACATAAACTATATCGCCTTTTTTGATATGTAATTTACTCATTGCTTTTTAGTTTTTTGAATTATAGTACCTCTGGTGCCAATGAAACGATTTTCATGTTTGTTGCGCGAAGTTCGCGGGCAACCGGTCCGAAAATACGGCTTCCTCTGATATCACCTGCTGCGTTTAGCAATACACAAGCATTATCGTCGAAACGTATGTAAGAACCATCGGGACGACGGATCTCTTTTTTTGTACGTACGATCATTGCTTTTGTTACAGCACCTTTCTTAATATCACTCGAAGGGATTACATTCTTGATAGCAACCACAATCACATCCCCTACAGACGCATAACGTCTTCTTGTACCGCCTAATACGCGGATACATAAGCATTCTCTAGCTCCACTGTTATCAGTAACTACTAGTCTTGATTCTTGTTGTATCATAATTATTTAGCCCTTTCGATTATTTCTATTAATCTCCATCTCTTTGTTTTACTCAACGGACGAGTTTCCATAATACGTACTGTGTCGCCAATGTTGCACTCGTTCTTTTCGTCGTGAGCGTGATATTTCTTCGTTTTGTTAACGAATTTTCCATAAATAGGGTGTTTTTCTTTCCATTTTACAGCCACAGTGATGGTTTTATCCATCTTGTTACTGAAAACGACCCCGAATCTTTCTTTTCTTAAATTTCTCGTTTCCATCAGCTCTTAATTATTTTTTTAGTTCTCTTTGGCGCAACTCTGTAAGGAAACGTGCGATATCGCGACGTTTTTCTTTAATCTTAGTCGGATTGTCCAATGGAGATACACTGTGGTTTAACACCATTTGGTCTAACGCTGTTTTTTCAGCATCTAGTCTTTCATTCAATTCTTTGTCCGAAAGCTCTCTTACTTCTGCAATTTTCATACTTCTTAAGCGTTTTGAGTTAAGTCATAATCTCTGCGAACTACAAATTTTGTAGTCACAGGAAGCTTTTGTGCTGCTAGGCGCAATGCTTCTTTTGCCACATCATAAGATACACCTTCGATTTCGAATATGATTCTTCCTGGTGTAACGGGTGCAACGAAACCTTCCGGCGATCCCTTACCTTTACCCATACGTACTTCGGCAGGTTTCTTTGTGATAGGTTTGTCAGGGAAAATTCTAACCCAAACTTGTCCTTGACGCTGCATGTAACGAGTTACTGCAATACGAGCCGCTTCGATTTGGCGTCCTGTGATCCATTTGTTTTCCAGGGTTTTGATGCCAAATGAACCGAAAGCCAATTCATGCCCTCTTTGAGCAATGCCTTTCATACGACCTTTTTGCTGTCTTCTGAATTTTGTTTTCTTCGGTTGTAACATTTTACTTCAAACGTTTTTTAATTACTTTCTCTTATTTCTCTTGAAACCTTTTCCTTGGTCACCTCTGTCGTTGCGACGGTTATCTCCACCTCTGTTACCAGAGTGTCCACCATCTTTGGCAGCTGTGAATGAAGGAGCAAGGTCTTTCTTACCGTAAACTTCTCCACGGCAAATCCATACTTTAATACCAATCAAACCAACTTTTGTTAGTGCTTCGGCATGTGCATAATCAATATCGGCACGGAATGTATGAAGTGGTGTACGTCCTTCTTTGTACATTTCGGAACGAGCCATTTCTGCGCCATTCAGACGACCTGATATTTGAATTTTGATACCTTCTGCACCCATTCTCATTGTTGAAGCAATTGCCATTTTGATAGCACGACGGTAAGCGATTTTACCTTCTACCTGACGGGCTACATTGTTGGCAACGATAACTGCGTCCAACTCTGGTTTTTTGATTTCAAAAATGTTGATTTGGATATCTTTATCTGTAATCTTCTTCAACTCTTCTTTCAGCTTGTCTACTTCTTGTCCGCCTTTACCGATGATGATACCCGGACGAGCTGTACAAACTGTGATAGTTACAAGTTTCAAAGTTCTTTCGATAACGATGCGAGATACACTAGCTTTAGCCAGACGGGCATTCAGATATTTACGGATTTTGCTGTCTTCCAACAAAGTATTTCCATATCTTTTGCCTCCATACCAATTAGAATCCCATCCACGGATGATACCTAAACGATTTGCTATTGGATTAACTTTTTGTCCCATCTGCTAATTAATTTTGATTTTCTTTATTAAGTGTATCTACGTGAAGGGTCACATGATTTGAACGTTTACGTATTCTGTAACCTCTTCCCTGCGGAGCTGGACGCATTCTTTTCAGCATGGCTCCACCATCTACGTTTACCAATGATACATACAACTCTCCACTTTCTGCTTTACGCTCATTTTTTGCTTCCCAGTTGGCGATAGCAGAGCGTAACAATTTTTCTATTCTTGCAGCAGCTTCTTTATTTGAGTATTTCAATACACCAAGAGCCCTAAATGCTTCCATTCCACGTATCATGTCGACAACAAGGCGCATTTTGCGTGGAGAAGTAGGAACATCATTCAGCTTGGCGAAAGCAATAGTCTTTTTAGCTTCTTTTCTTGCTTCAGCTACTATATGTTTTCTTTTACCCATTTTAATGTTTACTTTTTATTAATTTACTGGCTTCTGCTCCAATTATTTTTTCTTATTACCTCCGTGTCCACGGAATGTACGTGTAAGAGAGAATTCTCCTAACTTGTGTCCTACCATATTTTCTGTCACATATACAGGAATAAATTTATTTCCGTTGTGAACAGCAATAGTATGGCCTACAAAGTCGGGGGATATCATTGAAGCTCTTGCCCATGTCTTAACCACAGCTTTCTTACCTGACTCATTCATGGCCAAGACTTTTTTCTCAAGCTTAACATTAATATACGGGCCTTTTTTTAACGAACGACTCATAATTTTCTATTGATTAATCAGGTTATTATTTTTTTCTTCTTTCGATTATGTACTTAGAAGAATGTTTCTTAGGAGCTCTAGTTTTGAGACCCTTAGCGTACAATCCTTTACGTGAACGTGGGTGACCTCCTGAAGCACGACCTTCACCACCACCCATTGGGTGATCGACAGGGTTCATTACTACACCTCGGTTGTGAGGACGGCGGCCAAGCCAACGAGAACGACCGGCTTTACCTGATTTCTCTAGTCCGTGATCTGAGTTTCCTACGCTACCGATAGTAGCTTTGCATGTTGCAAGGATCTTACGTGTTTCGCCTGAAGGCATTCTTATGATTGCGTAGTTTCCTTCGCGAGAAGTTAACTGAGCAAAAGCACCTGCCGAACGAACCATTTTAGCTCCCTGACCAGGACGAAGTTCGATATTATGAACAACTGTACCGATTGGAATTTTTGCCAAAGGCAATGCATTACCAACCTCAGGAGCAGCATCAGCTCCGGATACCACTGTTTGACCTACTTCCAAACCTTCTGGTGCTAAGATATAAGTTTTAGCTCCGTCTACATAATACAACAAAGCGATACGAGCCGAACGGTTCGGATCATATTCGATTGTTTTTACAGTGGCTGGAATTCCGTCTTTCGTTCTCTTGAAGTCTATGAGCCTGAATTTTCTCTTATGACCGCCGCCGAGATAACGCATAGTCATCTTACCGGTATTGTTACGGCCACCAGACGCTTTTTTACCGACTACAAGGGATTTTTCTGGTACACTTGCAGTGATTTCTTGGAATGTACCAATAATTTTGTGTCTCTGCCCCGGTGTTGTGGGCTTTAATTTACGTACTGCCATTTTTTATTTAGATATTACTAAAAAAGTCTATACTTTCACCTTCTTTCAGGGTGATTATTGCTTTCTTGAATGCAGGAGTTTTACCTTTTATCACACCAGCTTTTGTGTAACGGCTTTTTAGCTTTCCGGAGTAGTTAATTGTATTTACAGACTTAACTGTTACGCCATAAAGCTCTTCTACTGCGTTCTTAATCTCCACTTTGTTTGCACCTGGAGCAACACGAAAACCGTAACGATTCGGAAACTTTTCTGAAATCGCGGTTTGCTTTTCTGTTAAAATTGGTTTTATCAAAATTCCCATAGTATTCTCTCCTTATGCTTTTAATAAAAGATTATCTATAATAGCAACCGAAGACTCAGCCAATACTAGACTTGTACAGTTAAGTATTGAGTAAGTATTTAAATCAGAAGCTTTTACAACTTTTACTCTTTCTAAATTACGAGCCGACAAATATACATTTTTATTTTGGTCTGGCAAAACTAGAAGTATCTTTTTATCAGCCACTTGCAAATTTTTAGCCAATGCTACAAAATCCTTAGTTTTTGGAGAGTCGAAAGACAAGTCTTCAACTACCAATATTTGATTTTCTTTTGCTTTAGCAGCAAGGGCAGATTTACGTGCAAGTACTCTTACTTTTTTGTTCAATTTGAAGCCATAGTCTCTTGGTTTTGGACCAAATACACGTGCTCCACCAACCAATACAGGTGAATTGATATCACCACGGCGAGCACCACCTCCACCTTTCTGACGGATCAACTTACGTGTACTTCCCGACATCTCACTTCTTTCTTTAGTCTTGTGAGTACCTTGACGTTGATTCGCAAGATATAGCTTCACGTCCAACCAAAGAACATGATCGTTAGGCTCAATTGCATAAATAGCATCGTTCAACGCTACTTTTTTACCGGTTTCTTTACCGTTTTTATCTAATACACTCAGTTCCATTATCTTTCTATTCTAACGATTGAACCTTTACTTCCCGGTACTGAACCTTTTATTAACAAAAGATTATGTTCCGGAATTATTTTAATAATCACAAGGTTTTGAACAGTAACTTGTTTGTTACCCATCTGACCACCCATTCTTGTTCCTTTAAACACCTTTGCAGGGTACGAACAAGCTCCGATAGAACCCGGAGCACGAAGACGGTTATGCTGTCCTAGAGTAGCTTCACCTACCCCACGGAAACCATGGCGTTTAACAACCCCTTGGAAACCTTTACCTTTCGACACTCCAGTTACGTCAATAAAAGGGTCGTCCATTGAGAACATTCCGTCTACTGTAATAACGTCTCCTAGATTGTATTTCTCTTCATACTTGAACTCGGCCAAGTGTCTTTGAGGTGCAACCCCGGCTTTCTTGAAATGTCCGATTTCGGGCTTGCTGGTATGTTTGTCTTTCTTTTCAACAAAGCCTACCTGTACAGCCTCGTAACCATCTTTTTCAGATGTTTTAACCTGAGTAACAACACAAGGACCCACTTCGACAACAGTGCATGGAATATTTTTTCCCTCGGCACTGAATACGGATGTCATTCCGATTTTCTTTCCTAATAATCCTGGCATTTCTCTAAATTATTTATTTAAACTAATATAAATTTTCATCAAACTTTGATTTCTACTTCTACACCACTTGGCAATTCCAGCTTCATGAGTGCATCTACAGTTTTTGCTGTTGAGCTGTAGATATCGATCAATCTTTTATAAGAAGATAGTTCGAACTGCTCACGAGATTTCTTGTTTACGAAAGTTGAACGGTTTACAGTAAAAATACGTTTGTGAGTTGGCAACGGAATTGGACCGCTTACTACTGCACCTGTTGCTTTCACTGTTTTCACGATTTTCTCAGCAGACTTGTCTACCAATGTGTAATCGTACGATTTCAGTTTAATTCTAATTTTCTGACTCATCGTTTGTTTTTAGTTAATTATTAAAATAAATTCTATATAAAAATATTAAAGACTGCAATTAAGAGTCATTTACTAATTGCAGTCTCTTTTGTTATTTGATCAAATCAACGCGACCTTTAACCTCAGTTAATACCTGACGTGCGATAGATGGCGAAACTTCTTCGTAATGAGAGAATGTCATTGCTGACGTTGCTCTACCCGAAGTGATTGTTCTCAAAGAAGTCACATATCCAAACATTTCTGCCAAAGGCACTTTAGCTTTCACGATACGTGCACCTGAACGACTAGACTCCATACCTTCTACCTGACCACGACGTTTGTTAAGGTCAGAAATCACATCACCCATGCTTTCTTCCGGAGTTACTACTTCCAGTTTCATGATAGGTTCTTGCAATGTAGGTCCGGCTTTCTCACATGCATTTCTGAAAGCAAGCTTAGCACAAAGTTCGAATGACAACTGGTCAGAGTCCACTGTATGGTAAGAACCATCAATAAGAACAACTTTCAGTTTATCTAGCGCATATCCTGCAAGTACACCATTTTTCATTGCAGCAGCAAATCCTTTCTGAACTGAAGGGATAAATTCCTTAGGAACGTTACCACCTTTCACCTCATCGATAAATTGAAGTTCTCCTTCAAATCCAGGATCTGTTGGACCAACTTTAACAATAATATCGGCAAACTTACCACGACCCCCGGTTTGTTTTTTGTAAACCTCGCGAAGATCAACAGTTTGAGTAATTGCTTCTTTATATGATACCTGAGGACGACCTTGATTACATTCAACCTTAAACTCACGTTTCAGACGGTCGATGATAATTTCAAGGTGAAGCTCACCCATACCTTCGATAATAGTCTGACCTGAATCCTGATCGGTATGAACACGGAATGTTGGATCTTCTTCAGCAAGCTTACCTAATCCTGTAGCCAATTTATCCACATCTTTCTGAGTGATCGGCTCAACAGCGATACCAATAACCGGTTCTGGGAAGTCCATAGATTCAAGTACGATCGGATTGTTTTCGTCACATAGTGTATCACCTGTACGAATATCTTTAAATCCTACACCTGCACCTATATCACCACAACCAATTACGTCTTTCGGATTTTGCTTGTTAGAGTGCATCTGGAACAAACGTGAGATACGTTCTTTCTTTTCAGAGCGGCTGTTATAAACATACGATCCGGCTGCTAATTCTCCCGAGTAAACACGGAAGAAACACAAACGTCCTACGAATGGGTCTGTTGCGATTTTGAATGCCAAAGCAGCCATCGGCTCACTTGGGCTTGGGTGGCGAACGATAGTAGCACCTGTTCTTGGATCTGTTCCTTCGATAGCTACAGTATCTATTGGGCTAGGCAAGAATTTACATACAGCATCCAATAACGGTTGAACTCCTTTGTTCTTGAAAGAAGAACCACACAACATTGGATTGATCTGCATAGAAAGAGTACCGATGCGTAATGCTGCGATAATTTCTTCTTCTGTGATTGAAGACGGATCATCAAAGAATTTCTCCATCAACGTTTCATCACATTCTGCAGCTTTTTCAAGCATTTTTTCTCTCCACTCTTGAGCTTCAGCTAGATATTCGGAAGGAATTTCGTCCAACTCATAGTCTGCACCCATTGTTTCATCATGCCAGTACATCGCCTTCATTTTGATAAGGTCGATGATTCCTCTGAAGTGTTCTTCTGCTCCAATTGGAATCTGAACCGGACATGGGTTACCATTCAACATTTCTTTTATTTGGCGTACCACTTCAAAGAAATCTGCTCCCGAACGGTCCATTTTATTTACATAACACATACGAGGAACATCGTATTTGTCAGCCTGACGCCATACTGTTTCCGACTGAGGTTCAACACCACTTACTGCATCGTAAGCAGCAATTGCCCCATCAAGAATACGGAGTGAACGCTCTACCTCTACTGTAAAGTCAACGTGTCCGGGAGTATCGATCAAGTTGATCTTAAACATTTCATTGTCATACTTCCAGCTTGCTGTGGTAGCGGCAGATGTAATAGTAATACCCCTTTCTTGCTCTTGCTCCATCCAGTCCATAGTGGCAGCGCCATCATGTACCTCTCCAATCTTATGTGTAAGACCGGTATAGAACAGGATACGTTCAGAAGTAGTGGTTTTACCGGCATCGATGTGCGCCATGATGCCTATATTTCTTGTATTCTTTAAACTGTCATTAACCTTTGCCATTGTTTTTTAACTCTTCCTTTTTGTTAGAATCTGAAATGAGCGAATGCACGGTTAGCTTCAGCCATTCTATGCATATCTTCTTTTCTTTTGAATGCGCCTCCTTGATTGTTGTATGCATCTGAGATTTCTGCGCCTAATTTGTCTGCCATAGTCTTACCACCTCTCTTGCGAGCATAAAGGATAAGATTTTTCATACAGATAGATTCTTTGCGGTCTGGGCGAATTTCGGTAGGAACCTGAAATGTTGCACCACCTACACGGCGTGACTTCACTTCTACTTGAGGAGTTACGTTATCTAGAGCTGCTTTCCATATCTCGAGAGCAGTTTTTTCGTCGTTTGGTAATTTCTTCTTCACGATCTCCAATGCAGTATAGAAGATATCGAATGCAGTAGATTTTTTACCATCATACATTAAGTGGTTAACAAACTTTGTAACCTTTACATCACCGAAAACAGGATCCGGTAGGATCTGTCTTTTCTTTGGTTTTGCTTTTCTCATTTTTTTACTGAAAAATTTTGTTTTTGTTTTTGGTTGCCAATTTTAGATGCCTTCAAAAGTTCCGCCGAACTATTTACTCAACCTATATATAGCCTATCCAATAAACTTAAACCGTTTTAATACTTAATTAAAAATCTCGGTTAAAGGGATTGCCTCAGGTAATTATTTTTTCTTACCCTTAGCTGCAGCTGCCGCTGGTGCTCCCGGTTTAGGACGTTTTGCTCCGTATTTAGAGCGGCGTTGTGTACGACCATTTACTCCTGCAGTATCCAATGTTCCACGTACAATGTGGTAACGAACACCCGGAAGGTCTTTCACACGACCACCTCTAACAAGTACAATTGAGTGCTCCTGCAAATTGTGACCTTCTCCAGGTATATAAGCATTCACCTCTTTTGAATTTGTTAAACGCACACGTGCTACCTTACGCATCGCTGAGTTAGGTTTCTTAGGAGTTGTTGTATATACACGGATACAAACACCTCTACGTTGAGGACATGCATCCAATGCACGAGACTTACTCTTTTCAACCAAAACCGCCCGTCCTTTTCTTACTAATTGTTGAATTGTAGGCATGTTGTTTTAATCTTTAGAACTTTTTAAATTCAGTTTTTAATTATACATTTAATTAGCAAATAACACAAGAAACGAACACTATTCGAATGACAATCAACACATTGCCATCAGAACAAGCCCTTTTCATGCATTATTCGGGTTGCAAATGTAGACATAATCAGCTAATTACACAAATATTTGAAAAGAAAATTGAACAAAAAAAGCAAGATGGAACTTGAATATTCCATCTTGCCACTAAAATTCCGTAGTTTTTATAAAACGCTTCTGTTAGAATGAAAAGTCCACTCCCGCAGCAAATACCTTGTTGGTACGTGAGAATACGTCTTTTCCAGCAAGATAAGCCTGAGGGTTGGTATTTGGTATTGCAACATATTTTGGATTATCTTTTGTCCAGTCCGAATATGTTGTCCAGAAGTAACCTACATTTATAAGAACGTTTTTGGCAACATTTACAGCACCACCTAAACCTATAGAATATGAATTGATAGAGAAACTTAAATCTCTCTGATACTCATCTTTTACACCATAGCGGGTGATTTGCCCTCCGGCACTTACCAAGAACATGTCGTCTATTTTATATTCGGCTCCAAATAAATATTCATTTGTACCTCCGTTTATATGCTTTTGTTTATCGTCTGCCATTTTAGCATCTGAGTCGAAAAAGTGGTGATAACCAACACTTGCCAATAGTTTCGGGGTAATCTGATAAGAAGCGCCCACTGTGAATAGAGCAGGAATATCGTGAGGAGTATTTACTCCATCTTTAAACAAGCCTGTATCATCAACTTTGGTTTTATTCTCTACGTTGAGAGCTGTACGAAACTCATATTTCATACCGACATTCAAGTTATTATAGCTGAAGTTGAACCCAAGAATAGGAGATATACCCCATCCGGATTGTGATGAATCAAGATTTTTATCAGCTACAGCTTTTGCATTATTTTCATACGCCTGCCCTGCAATTACATATCCAGCCTGAACCTGCTGTATCTGCATTTGATTAAACTGCTCGGCATTGCCAATATTCAATCCAGCCCTTAGTTGGTCGGCCATCGCTTGCGACAGCTTTCCTGCAGTAATCAGTTGCCCCACAGTGTATGCACCGGCTCCACTTTCGATAAAAGGATTCAGATTTGCTGCAGTTCCCTTCGCCAACGAAGCAGCGTCATTAAAAAAGGTCTGAGCAGACATCATGCCTCCTGTAGGATTTAACATCGGGTGTTGAGGGTTAAAAGATATATTTCTCAAATGTCCCTCGTACCTGTTATTTACTATATTAAGACGAAAACCGCCATATACTGAAAACATATTATTGATAGCATAACTTCCTCCGATCTGAGCACCATATATAAATGATGAACCACGCATATATGCATCTACCGAATAGTTATTTGTGGTGATTCCGCTCGCAGCAAGTAAACCGGGCAACATTGATATAGTTGATTCAAAAGAAGGCAACCCATCATTAAATGTAGCCTTACCGCCGCCACCTGTCACTGCAATATTTCCAGAAAGCACCCATTTACCTTTTTTGTATGCAGCCTGAATACTAGGAATGATCGGAGCTGAAGCTGTTCCCTTAAAACTTTTTGTAGCATCGCCACCAAACCCTGCAAATGGAGCAAAAGTGGAAGTTATCGTTCTTGTTTGAAAAGCACTCTGATTGGAAAAAGAAAAATGGAAACCATCGTTAAGTTTTACAAGCCCCGCAGGATTTGTATAAGCGGCGTCTATTTGCACAGATGCGTCACGAGCAACCATTCTGATGAAATGCGCACTCTGATTCGTATTGGTAAGAATACCTCCTGCAAAGACATGCGAGGTACTACACAGGGCTAAAACAGCAATAGCCAATGTCTTCTTCATATTCATTTGATATAATTAATTAAAATTGGGCACAAAGATATAAGGAATCTATTAGTTTCAAAAGAAACCATGTTAAAAATGAACATTATCTTATTGATTATCAAATACATGTTGTCTATGCAACTAATATTTAAAGCTCAGAAATCCGAACATTATTTAAGAACCACAATACATTAACGATGTATTTTATCTTCGTTTGATATTGATATTTAGCGCAAAACAGTAAAAAAATAATAGATTTGCATAATCATTCATCAAAAGTAACATGAACAGATCCGCTCTCTTTCTTGCGCTAAACATAGGGTTAATTACTTGTTTTCTTTCATGCATTAGCGGCAATGTTGAAAAGAAACTTTTTTATGAAGGGGTACTTTTCGAATACCCACATGGCTGGACTGTGGAAACAAACGAATTACCCGGAGAATCATATTCTATAAAAGGAAAAGAAGGAAATAACATTATATTTATAACATTTACAGAAAAAAGCACAGACTTAAAGGAAGTAATAGAAACGCATCAAAAAAATGTAGACAGAACAAAGTTTGAATACTCAGCAGAGAAAATCATTCCATCCAAATTTGGCAAATATGATGCATTATCTTCTGAATTTACGATCGTTAGAGATTCTAAAAAATCTTACGGAAACACGTTCGCTCTTAAAGCAGGAAATATGAGCTATCTAATCATAATACAAAGCGACACGAAAGATAGTCTGAACAAAAGCTTTGAGACGATTAAAAACAGCTTCGAAATAAAGACCAAACCTTAAAGCATAACATTGAGCACGAAATCTTCATATCAACAGATAATAAAGTCTACCTCCATTTTTGGCGGATCTCAGGCATTGATTATTCTCATTGGTATCATCCGAACCAAGATTATTGCCATATTGTTAGGCCCCACGGGGATAGGTATTATCGGCATCTACCAGTCTATCATAGACATGATGCGATCGGGATTCAGCCTCGGACTGGATACTGCGGGAGTAAAAGACATAGCCGAAACCGAAGCCAAAGAAGACCCAAAAACTTTCAATAGAGTGATATCACGCCTTAATATTTGGTTCAAATGGTCGGCAATCATAGGCTCTGTCATTTGCCTCATCTTATGCTATCCGATTAGCCTTTGGGCATTCGACAGCAACAAATATACTCTACCAATTGCAGGTTTGGCTATTTGCGTATTTCTGGCAATACTTACAACAGGCAAATCAACCATATTACAGGGGATGCGTAAAATTCCCGAGATGGCAAAATCTGCTGTATGGGGTAGCTTAATAGGCTTAATTATCACCATTCCTATATATTTTATGTTCGGGCTGGAAGGTATTATCCCTGCTTTTATCGTATCGGGAGGAATATCTTTTCTCTGTGTTGAATTTTATTACAAGAAACAAAGTATAGAGAAAGCTAACATCTCAAATAAAGAAGCTTTCCACGAAGGATTAAACTCTCTAAAACTTGGAATTTATATTGTATCGGCAGGACTTGTAAGTACTGTGAGTATGTTTCTCATCAGAGCATACATCACACGAACCGATGATATTGAAGCGGCCGGACTATTTCAATCGGCATGGACAATAACAAATGTATATCTTGCACTCATACTCAGATCAATGGGATCAGACTTTTATCCTCGTCTTTCGGCAATAGCGAGCGAAAAGGATAAAATGAAAGCACTCATAAATGAACAGAGCTATATCGTACTGATTATTGCTTCTCCTATTGTTATAGGCATGATGCTGTTCTCCGACTTCGCTTTATCAGTACTCTATTCCGGAAAGTTTTCGGGGGCGAATACACTCTTATGCTGGCAAGTAACAGGCTCATTCTTCAAAGTACTAAGCTGGCCAATAGCCTTTATTATGCTCGTGAAAAATAAAGGACTTGTGTTTTTTATGTCAGAAGCCGCATATTATAGCGTATATCTTCTCTCCGCATATATACTCTACCCGCTGTATGGATTAGATGCAACAGGAATCGCATATTTGGCTGCCTATATTGTGTATCTGCCTCTTGTATACATTATCGGACGGAAGCTCTCAGATTTCAAATGGACTAATACGATCATTTCAATGATCCTGATTAATCTAATACTGATTTGCATTACATTCTTTATTGTGATATATATCCCGCAATACAAATATTTGGGAGGGATCACATTATGCGCCTCCGTACTGTATGCCTTCTTCAAATTGAGGAAAGTATTCAACTTAAAAGATTTGGGTAGTTGGTTTAAGAAAGAGTAATTACTTCTTTTTGCGCTCTTTCTCTATTTCTTTTACACGTGGAATAACCAGATTGTCTTCTATAAAGGTATGCGCTTCGAGCTCCTCTTCGGACATATACAATTCGGTAAGAACATTTACCATCAACATCTGGTCTGTCGTACCCGGAACGTACTTTAACAATATCTGTTTCAGGTCATTTATTTTTCCCTCAATATCATTATGCCGTTCTTCAAATATATTGATAGAGTATTGCTTATTGGCATCTTTATCAATCAAAGAGTAGACATAAGGAAAAACAACATCATCCTCATACCTCATATGCTCCAATACTTCTTTGGTATAATTGTCGAAGAAATCAAGAACAACGGTTTGTAATGCTTTGTCTGTTTCGGGGAAAACCAATTCAAGCTTACGGCGAATATTCGGAAGCCTTCTTTCCAGAAAGTAACTGTGTGAATTTTTAAGGTATCTGAGAAACGGAGCAAGAGGCAATTTACTGAACACCTCTTGTATATTGGTTATACATTTATTTGATTGATAGTTTGCAAGGAATAGGAAACAATCTGTATCGAAATCATTTTCTTTACAAACTGCCTCAACACTTTTTTCGCCGAACCCAAGCGAAATATTTAACCGATTGAGCAATAATAATAAGTGGTAGTCGGCATCTATAAGCTCCGACATTTTCATTTTCTTATTAAATATGATTGTTACATTCTGCATTGTGTACAAGTTTATTCGTCTTGATATTTTATTTCCGAAATATCCACTAATTTATTAATTATTGCATATATAGTCAATCCAGAAATACTATGAACTTTCAATTTGCGTGTAATATTTCTGCGGTGCGTAATCGCCGTATGAATAGAGATACTATGATGATCGGCTATTTCTTTATTACTCATGCCCTTTACAACACTTATCAAAATTTCTTTCTCTCTATCACTCAACTCTTCGGTGTCTGACTGTCCTCCCGTTTCCTTCTCAAGACATTTAAGTAAAGTTTCTTCAATTTTCGATTCGGAATCATTTATACGTATAACTGCGTCATAGGAACGATAAAACTGCTCATCAATAAGATTATAAACCAAAGCTATTATTGCTGTCTGTTTATCCAAATTGAGCTGCTGCCGGATATCATGCCTTGATGTATGCCCCAACAACATGGGGTTGATAAGAACAGCATCCGGTTTGAGTATATTTATCTGATAATTTATATCTTCCATTTCTCTCAATTCTACAACTTTACCGACGCTATTTAGCTGAGATAAAACATAAACCAGACCTTTACGAATAATATATGAAGTTTCGGCTACAGCCAGCACTTTCTTCGTTTTAGACATCTTTCGATAGTTTTCTTATATAGAATGATTCTTTATAAGTCACAAATTTCGTGATATTTTATTTTATAAACAAATGTTATATAATATAAATAATCCGGACTTGTGTTTCTAAACAATATTTATAGTAGTTTTGTTTATAGGATTTTTAATACGTTCCTAATTTATGATCAACTTTAAGCAGATTACATTTTCTGATAAAAAAGTAATAGATGCCGCTTTTGCAGGAAACGAATACCGTGCCTGCGACTTTTGTTTTACAAACCTTTACGCATGGAATGCAAAATTCAAAACGGTGTACGCAATAGAACACCGTACAATATTTCTTCGGTTCCAGGATTCCGACGGACAGACATATTATATGATGCCCATCGGAAAAATGCCACTTATAGATGCATTCAAATTAATAGAAGAAGATGCGAAAATAAACAAAATACCATTCCAGATGAAAGGCATCTCGTCTGAAATGTGGGAAAAAATACGCAACGAAATTCCGGGAGAGTTCAGATACCTGCCCGATCGCAACAATGATGAGTATATCTATTTGTCTGAGAAGTTAATTAACCTTTCGGGCAAAAAACTGCAAAGCAAGCGCAATCACATCAACCGATTTAAGGCAGACAACCCCGACTGGGAATATTTTCCTCTGACCTCCAAAAAAGAGCTGGAAGAGTGTGCATATATGCTCGATGAATGGGAAGAAGTAAATACCTCAAAAGCGGATTTCTCTCAACGATACGATTATATCGCAACCAAAATTATGCTCGAAAACTTCGAATATCTGCAACTTCGTGGAGGTGCGATCCGTGTTAATGGAAAGATTGTGGCATTTACGATAGGAGAGCAACTTACAGCTGATACTTTCGTTGTACATGTAGAAAAAGCCTTCAGTGAAGTAAATGGCGCATATACAATTATCAACCAGCAGTTTATAGAGCATGAAGCGTCTGAATACAAATATATCAACAGAGAGGAAGACATGGGCATAACAAACCTTCGTAAAGCAAAAATGTCATATTACCCTGATATATTATTAGAAGAAGGAATTCTTATTCCATTTGTGTAACATTATATTATCGTTCTCATGATACAATTCGCCAATGAGCAAACAGCAGAATTAGTACGTAGTATGTGGAAAATATGCTTCGAGGATACGGACGAGTTTCTCGATATCCTTTTCACATACAAATACAAGCATGAGAATACACTTATATATTTTGAAGAAGGAGAAGCGGTTGCAAGCCTTCAAATGTTGCCGTATACAATAAACTTCTACCGGCAGGAAATTCCTTTTGCATACATGGCAGGACTATGCACATTGCCCGAACACAGAAAAAAAGGCTACATGGCACAGTTACTACATGAAGCGCATAAAGTACTTGCCGAAAGAAATATCCCTCTTGCAATACTGATTCCTGCGGAAGAATGGCTGTATGACTTTTATAAGAAATACGAATATGAACAAGTATTTGATAAGGGAGAAAATATTATTCCTATCAAAGAAATACTAGATACATATTCCGATAATATCGATATGGCTTATCAAACGTTCGATCAATTATTCAGATTCAGAGACTTTTGTGTGCAAAAAAACAGAAATGACTTTGAAGCTATAGCCAAGGAGTACAAACTGGACGGATACCCCGAAAAGAAGAATCTACCCGGCATGGCACGTGTGATAGAGGCGTGGACTCTTTTAGACCTATATGCAAAAGACAATCTATCTAAGAAATTCAGAATAAAAGTAACGGATTATTCGCAGGAAGATACTCCTCAAATATATTCAATAGACTGCGGAAATGTAGAGTTGATATTAGAATCGGAAGACTCTTTTGATATAGAAACAGACGTACGATTGCTGTGCAGGCTCTTGTTTGGATACAAGGTTCATGAGCTTGACGAAAAGCAGCAACGATTCTTTGAAGACCATCAGCCTGTTATGAATCTGATGTTGGAATAAAAGATTTTTTAAGAAGACTGATGTCTTTTCTGAATTATCTATCGAAGAAATAACTTATCTTTGAATTTTAGTAATATAGTATCGCATATATGCTCGAAAACTTTGGAATAAAAGATATAATTGATATACTATTGGTAGCTACAGTAATGTACCAATTATATAGGATTGTCTCCAAATCGGGCACAGGAGCCATATTCAATGGTGTATTGGCTTTCATGATCTTATGGATACTTGTATCTAAAGTTCTGGAAATGCGCCTTATGGGTGCTATCCTCGACAAATTTGTCGATATTGGACTCATCGTACTCATCATTATCTTCCAAGATGAAATCCGACGTTTTTTGATGACGCTCGGCTCCAATCGCACATTCCGTTTCTTTGCTCGGTTCTTCAGTTCAAAAGAACGTGGAGGCCTCTCAGAGCCTGTTATTACCTCTCTTGTTTTAGCATGTATGAATATGGCCAAAACATATACAGGGGCACTTATTGTTATCGAACAGGAGATTAAGTTAGGACAATATGAAGAAACAGGCGAAGTCTTAGATGCCGAGATCAGTACCCGTTTGATAGAAAATATATTCTTTAAAAACACGCCTTTACACGACGGGGCTTTAATTATCTCAGGAAACAAAATTAAAGCAGCCGGATGTATCCTTCCTATTTCCCAGAATCAGGAGATACCCAAATCTCTCGGATTAAGACACCGGGCAGCCCTCGGCATATCGCAAGAAACGGACGCCAAAGCGATTGTCATATCAGAAGAAAGGGGTAAAATATCCTTTGTAAGCGAAGGGAAAATACAAACGAATATATCACCCGAAAGGCTGCAAGAACTTCTCACTGAAACTATTTTGGTAAAAAAGAAGAAAACATAAACGATCGGATATACCATGAAAATGCCCATTAAAAATTTATTATTCCTACACGTTTCACTTCTATTTTGTTTTTCTTTATCTGCCGGAAACATTCCGATAAAGATAACGAAGCAATACTTGAACCTACCTGTTTCGCAGAAAGCAGAAAGAAAAAGAATGAGTTTTAATGTAGATGGAAAAGAGGACAGATCATTCGTAATACGCCTATCTGCCAATCCAGATTATTGGGTATTTTGCGATGTGAGTGCTTATAAGGGTAAGACTATAAACATCAGCTATGAAGGTGATCCATCAGGATTAAGCAAAATCTATCAGGATGACAGAATAGAAGGGCATGAAAACCTATATAAAGAAAAGAACCGTCCGCAATTTCACTTCACTACTCAACGAGGGTGGATAAACGATCCCAATGGATTGATATACTACGATGGTGAATACCATCTTTTCTATCAACATAATCCTTACGAACGTGAATGGGAAAACATGCATTGGGGACATGCCGTAAGCAAAGACCTGATACATTGGCAAGAATTACCCGAAGCACTATATCCCGATCATTTGGGCACAATGTTCTCCGGCTCAACAATCATTGATTATGATAATACAGCGGGATATAACAAGAAAGACAATCCTGCGATGATAGCCTTTTATACAGCAGATAGCTCTGAAAAGCAAGTACAATGCATGGCTTACAGTCTCGACAAAGGGCGTACATGGACAAAATATGACAAAAACCCGCTTATAGACTCAAAAGACAAATGGAATAGCAAAGATACACGCGACCCGAAAGTTTTTTGGTATGCTCCGTCAAAACATTGGGTAATGGTACTGAATGAAAGAGACGGGCACTCAATATACACGTCTAAAAATCTGAAAGATTGGAATTATGAGAGCCACGTTACAGGATTTTGGGAATGCCCCGAACTATTTGAGTTATCGATAGACGGGAACAAAAACAATACCAAATGGGTAATGTATGGAGCTTCAGGAACATATATGCTAGGCTCTTTTGACGGAAAGAGATTCACGCCTGAAGCTGGCAAATATTATTATACTTCGGGATCAATTTATGCTGCACAAACATTTACAAACATCCCCGACAGTGATGGCAGACGCATACAAATAGGATGGGGGCGTATAAATCAACCCGATATGCCATTCAATGGAATGATGCTACTCCCTACCGAGCTAACTCTAAAAACCACGAAAGACGGCGTAAGGTTGATAAACAATCCGATAAAAGAGACAGAACAATTATTTACCCCTATTCAAAAATGGAGCAATCTGAAATCGGATGACGCCAACAACAAGATGAAAGAGTTCTACAACTCAGATTGCCTGCGCATCAAAACAACAATTAAGCTATCACACGCCACAGATGCAGGGCTCAACCTATTTGGTCAGCGCTTGATAAATTATGATATAAATGGAAACATGCTGAACGGAATGTTCTATTCGCCACAAGACATGACGAGTATGGAACTTTCAGCTGATATTTATATCGATCGCACATCTGTAGAAGTATTTATCGAGGGAGGAATATTCTCATATTCGATGGAACGCAAACCCGATAGCAATAATACAGAAAGGTTCCACTTCTGGGGGAACAATATCGAGGTCAAAAATCTGGAGGTATATTCATCAAAATCGATTTGGTAAAATCCGGCTATTTCTGTTCTAGAAGAGAATCATACACTGCTTTTGAGATTTGAGCAATTATACCGCAGTTCACATCATTGCTTTCCATAGAGTCAGCAACAAATACAACCAAAGAATAATATCGACCATCAGGCAATTGTATGATTGCAATATCGTTTTCCGCGGCCTTCAACCCTTCGGCATTACGAAACGAGCTCCCTGTTTTGTGTGCGACGAATGTCCCTTCGGGAAGCAATGCTTTTATTTTATTTCCACCTGTAGTAGTCCCAGCCAGCGCATCCCATAAGAAATCGTGGAAAGGCTGGGGTAAAATATCGTGTGTTCTAAATATTTCTAAAGCTTGTGCAGCAGTATAGGGGGTAGACCAGTTAGTATACTGTACTTCCCAAGGTCCGTGCATTTCTTCTTCTGTGGCAGCAATGGCAAACTCAGAAAGGCCAAGACCTCTTATATATCTATCCACTACAGCTGTACCTCCTACCAAGCGAAACAGGATATCGCATCCATTATTATCGCTCTTAGATACTGTATATCTGATAATATCAGCAACAGAGAGATACATCTCTCCCTGCGGATAATCGTCCCTTAACGGGCTGTGAGTATTGGGGAGTAAGTCTCCCTTCTTTACATACAACTGATGATCCAGAGTGAGATTATTCTTATTTAAATAATCTAATACAGCCAATGCTAAATGAAACTTGTATACACTTTGGGTTGGATAACGAAAATTATTATTGATAGTCAACGTGTCTTTTCCATCTACAATAATAGCAACACCAACTGTAGCATCTTTACCCTGAATTATTTTTTGAATCTTGTTTCTCAAAACCTCATTTTGTGAAAACATAGGAAAAGTAACCACTATGGCTGAAAAAAGAAATAAAAGTTTCTTCATAAATATTAATCTATCAAACGCAATTGTTCTTTTAGTCGTAAAATTTCGTCCTGCATCGTATCTATCTTATCCAAAAGGTTTTGAATAACATCAATCCCCGCCACATTAATTGACAGGTCGTAGTACCAACGTACATACTGATCTAAGTGTCTCAACTGCGAAATATGTATATACCGCTCGTTATCAACAATACTTATCTGTATCAGTCCTTCATTTTCAAGCTGCACAATAAAATCGGGCTCTACTTGGTTTTGAATACAATATTCGTGTATAATAATCAGTTCTGAATTCATAACTGTGGCGCTTTAAATTAAGACTTTGCTAACTTTTCGAACAGTTCCCTCTGTTCTGCATTCAGATTGGTCGGGATTTTCACCGTATAGGTAATAATCAGATCTCCAAAATGTCCATCCTTTTTATATACAGGAAAACCTTTCCCTTTTAGACGAACTTTTGTTCCATTCTGAGTTCCGGCGGCAACTTTCAATTTTACTTTTCCTGTAAAAGTGTCTACCGTTTCCTCTCCTCCAAGCACAGCTGTGTACAAGCTTAGATCTGCATTCGTATACAAGTCATTCCCCACTCTTTTGAATTTCGGATCTTCTTGTATCACGAACGTAATATACAGATCGCCGTTAGGACCTCCATTTCTACCGGGAGCTCCTTGTCCTGCCAGCTTTATTACTTGTCCGTCTGCTACCCCTGCCGGAATTGTTATCCGTAAATTTTTTCCATTAAGAGTCAAAGTCTGTTTATGGGTTTCAGAGGCATCACGCAAACTTAAATGAAGTTCCGTAGTATAATCTTGCCCCCTAAATGCGCTTGTCCGAGAACCTCTGGATGCGCCCCTACCACCGAACAGAGACTCAAAAAAGTCAGAAAACCCTCCTTCGTCTTCACCGCTAAAGCTATATGTTCTTCCGCCAAAGTCGCCACCAAAGCTGCTATAATCAGCAAAACCTCCATTCTGAGCTTGTTGCTGACGTGCTTTTTCAAATTCTTCGGCATGCTTCCAGTTCTCTCCGTACTCGTCATACTTTTTACGTTTTTCGGGGTCGGACAGAACTTCATTCGCCTCGTTTATCTGCTGAAACTTCTTCTTTGCTTCCTCATCATTAGGATTTATGTCAGGGTGATATTTACGGGCTAACTTTCGGTAAGCCTTTTTTATATCATCGCCACTGGCAGTTTTAGATACACCTAAAATGCTGTAATAATCTATAAATGCCATATATTTTTGAATTATGAGTCAGAAGCATCAGAATATCAACTCCTGACCGAATTTATTTTTTCTTTGTTTTTAAGTTCGTTATATATCCTCAGACAAGCCCATGCATCAAGTGCAGCATACATTTTCTGTGAGTCAGAAAGGACATCTACTTCCCAGTTTGACAGGCGTTGCCCTTTTGATATTCTCTTTTCAAAAAGTATGCCATAAATACGCTGTAAGCCATTGTCTTCTATCCCGTAATCTTTAACAAAAGACTGTAATTCGACGAAGTTAGCCGGAGCCAAACTCATCCGCTTGTGTATCGCCGAAAAATCATCTTTCAGCGACAGCCCGATCTTCTTAACGACAGGATTGACAAGAAGTTCTGCCAGACAAGCAGGAAACCCGATGAGATTGAGCCGGAATAAGAAACAGGTATCGATTGTAGACAACTGCATAAGTGCTATCTGATGCGTCACTCCCTTACGAAAAGCAGGGCGGGTCTCTGTGTCAAATCCGATAGCCTCACATTTGCTAAGATAGTCACATGCTTTCTTCGCCTCGGTTTCTTCTTGTATTACGATTATTCTACCCGGAAAAACTTCCTGTGCATAAGTAGACAATTCAGCTTTGGATATAGTGTTTACCATAATTCATTTGTATCAGCAGATTCGAGATCTTCATCAAGGTTATCATTTACTATCGTATATTTGAGTGAGTGCAAAGCTCTCAAAACATTTACCAGCTTCTGCCCCCAATATGACTTAAAATTCTCTATACAGAAATATAGCGCATCATTCATATTGTCTGTAACACCTCTTTCAAAAACCGTAATGAAGTTCTTCAAATCCTGATAGATATCCGAGAGATCTTCGCTTATACTGGCAGTAATAGGAGTGTCGCTATATTTCATATCCTGAAGAAAAACTTCAAGATACGCATCATTATTCTGAAATACATCATATAGCTTTGAAGAAATATAGCTATAATCTCCCTCCGTTACTGTTATCTCAGGTTCCTCGTCTTCATTTATGATATCTGTCTCGGGTACAAGAGAAGCTTTTAAGTAAAGCAGTGGAAGAAGCTTTGTAAGCTTATCTATCAACTCCGCTTCGTTTACATCTTCAAAGCTTTCAAAATAGCCACAATATTGTACTGCGACTGTTACAAATTCAATTGTATCACGAGAATAAACGATCTCTTTTAATTGGTTCTCCATTGTATATTTTAATTTTTCTGCCGTTTTACCGGCTCAATATATATTATCTAAATTATATTCTGATCTACACAAAACAGGTCGTTGATTTTTCTTTAAGTAACAAATTTAACCTATTATTTTGTTAACTGTATTGTTCGGATAATATATTTTATTATCACTAAACATTCATTAAGCAATATCAATAAATCCCTTATCCTTGCCAATCATCCCCCGTTTCTACTCCTTATTTGGATGCACTTGCTATTTACCTTATCTTTGCACCTTATTTCAAATAATTAGTAAATATATTATATTCTATATTTCTTACCGAAAAAGAGTATAATTCATTTTTTTAACACTATAAAAATTAGCACGAAATGGGAGATACTCCAAATTGCCCTGCATGCAGCATGGAAAATACATATTTTGATGGTACTATGTTCATTTGTCCCGACTGTTTTCATGAATGGACAGGCGAAGCAAAAGCAGAATCAGACGATATGACACCACGAGACAGCAACGGCGCAGAGCTACAAGACGGAGATGCGGTTACAGTAATCAAAGATCTGAAAGTAAAAGGGTCATCGATGGTAATAAAAAGAGGTACGAAGGTAAAAAGTATCCGCCTTACAGAAGAACCCACTGAAGTAGATTGTAAGATAGACGGATCGAGCATTGTACTTAAAACATGCTTCCTGAAGAAATAAGACCCTGCTAGACCTTCGGGTATTAAAATAAATAAAAGATATTTTTTTCTTTACATCTATTTTTTAACCTAATATAAGTCTTTTTTATAGGGAGGACTATATAACTTTGCATTCATTATGCAGTACAGCCTATTCCCTCAATATAAATATAAATTTTTCAGCCTGGGTAGTGGTAGCAGTGGTAATTGCTACTATCTGGGAACGAGTGAATATGGTGTACTCATCGATGCCGGCATAGGGATACGTTCGATACAAAAAGCCCTTCGCGAATACGGTGTCTCATTCGATAAAATCATAGCCGTATTGGTAACCCACGATCATGCCGATCACATCAAAACAGTGGGATGCCTGGGTGACAAATACAACATCCCTGTTTATGCAACGGAAACCGTACATAACGGTATATTAAGAAACAGAGCTGTACGAGCAAGCTTGGTGCACTCAAGAAAGATTATAGAAAAAGAACAAGCATTTTCTATCAGGGAATTTCAAATAACCGCCTTTGACGTTCCTCATGACAGTATAGAAAACGTAGGTTATCACATTGAGTTCGACGAGCAGACGTTTGTATTAGTAACAGATATCGGACGAATTACCGATACAATAAAAGAATATGCCGCGAAGGCAAATCACCTGGTAATTGAGGCCAACTACGACGAATATATGCTTCAGGCGGGTAAATATCCTTACTATCTGAAACAACGTATAGGCAATGGAATGGGGCATCTTAGCAACCGTTTATCTGCCCAGTTTATTGCAAGTATATACAGCGAAAATCTTCAAAATATCTGGCTTTGCCACCTCAGCCAAGATAATAATCACCCCGAAATAGCTTTTAAAGCCGTGGAACAAGCCCTCTATGACAATGGAGTGGTAGTAGGCAAGAACGTAAAATTAGAAACACTGAGCCGCTATAAAGTGTCGGGATTGAGAGAGTTTTAAGAGACATCTCGCTCACGTTGAACATCACAAGAAATATAACCTCTTTATTTTATTGAAGACTCGGCTTCAAATATCGAAAAAGTAAGATAGCAATAATCGCAGAAAATCTCTTACTTTTGTTACTTCTTAGTAAAAGGGAGAATTGCATGAAAACAATTAATATAAAAGGAGAATTGCTAGAACTGTCGCAACCTTTTGTGATGGGGATATTGAATATTACTCCTGATTCATTTTTTGCAGAGAGCCGCAAGCAGGGTGAACAAGAAATTGTTGCCCGTGTAGCAGAAATATTAACACAAGGAGGCAAAATTGTGGATATAGGAGCACAGTCTACACGCCCTTCGTCTACATTATTGTCATCAAAAGAGGAGATAGAACGCCTAAAACCGGCACTGAATATTATAAATAAGGAATTCCCCGACGCTATTCTCTCGGTTGACACATTCTATAGCGACGTCGCTCGTTTTTGTGTAGAAGAACATGGCGTTGATATTATAAATGATATATCGGGAGGTGAAATGGACAAAAATATGTTCGACACCGTTGCTTCGCTCAATGTCCCTTATATACTTATGCACATGCGAGACACACCTCAAACAATGAGCCAATTGACAGATTACGACAATCTGATTCAAGATATTTTTTACTACTTCTCTAAAAAAATAGCCGAGCTACACCTCAAAGGCGTAAACGATATTATAATAGATCCGGGTTTTGGATTCAGTAAAACCATCGACCAGAATTATGAGTTGATGGCTTCATTGAAAGGCTTCTCTATTTTTGAGCTTCCTTTACTTGTTGGTATTTCAAGAAAGAAAATGATCTACAATTTAATAGACTCAACAGCCGAAGAAAGCCTTAATGGCACATCCATACTAAACACTTTCGCCCTACAGAACGGGGCTGACATCTTACGTGTGCACGATGTAAAAGAAGCTGTAGAAGCAGTAAAAATCACTGAAAAACTAAAAGGGTACAGCTTATAGCAAATACCCTTTTCTGATTTTATTATTTTGGACTTATCCTTTTGAAACGTTCCATTGTTCTCAATACATCATTCACATAACGTGTCGTTTGTCCGGCTCTGAAGTATCCACTTTTACATACAGGGTCGTTATAATATTCGGGATTTCCTTTCAACTCCAAATATTTTTTCACATTCCCTTCCCATATATAAGGGTTAGCGCCATATTTTTGAGCCAGAGCCTGCGCATCATTTATATGCCCATTTCCTCCATTATAAGCCGCAAGCAAGAACTTTTCCCGCTCCTCTATGCTACTTACTTTACCAAATATCTTGTCTAGCCTGTCGAGTAGCTCTACGGCAGCACCTATACTTAAATCGGGATTCATCCGGTCTTCACTTTTCAGACCAAGAGACGCTGCTGTGCGTGGCATCAATCCCATTATTCCGGCAGCTCCCGCCCATGAAGTAAGATTATTTTGAAAACGAGACTCATGATAGCATATCGCTGCCAAAAAACGCCAATCGTACTTTGTTCCTTTAGCATGCTTTTTAAACAGTTCGTCGTAAATGGAAATTGCGCCCTTAGGTAAATTCTTCGGGATTTCATACTCACCCTCGAAAGTCTGCTTACTCAGCTCGAAATACTTTTTAGTAATTCCTTTATAAACAGGAGTATTCCCATTCTCCTGGAACCATTCATTTAATGCTTTTGCCAACTGGGGAGAATCTTTCCGCACAGCCCATGATGAGCGTTGGTCGAAACTGATCTGAAGCGATATATCTATATTCCGATAATATGTTTTGTTCAACTTGGCAATATATTCATCACAGATTGTATATTTTATCTTTCCTTGAGATACCATTTCGATGAGGTCTTCACTGGTAATCGTATCCTCATTTACAGGATGAATGTTGATACCTCCTCCCAGTTCGGAATTCAGATTCAGCAAGCGTTGATAATATTTTGTGTTGTCTTCCACATAGACCTCTTTGCCAATCAAGCCTGTTACATCTTTTATTATAGTATCTCCCTTATTTGCCTGTTGAATTAATACCTGATGAGTTATTTGTTGCAGTCCGCAATATAGGATAGAATCTTTAAGTCCCGTCTGTATAGGTACAGCATAGGCGATGAGGTCGCCTTCACCATTATTCAGCATCTCCACAAGCTTGTTGGTATTCTCCGCTACCTTTACTTTCAATGTCAGCCCATAGTGGTCGCAAAAATCCTGAGCGAGGTCATAGTCATACCCCATAGGCTCTTCTTTGTATATAAAGTAAGATGTAGAGGTGTTGAGCGTAATAATGGTTAGTTCCTTCTTTTGTTTGATCTGCTCAAAATCATAGGGAGTCTTCTGTTCTTTCTTTTTACAGGCCGAAAAGAGACAAAGAACTATCAGTACATATATACAACAGAATTTTCTCATGTTTTTATCAGTTGAGATTTAGGTATTATATATAATTAATCTTATTATAAAAATAAGATCAGGCTATCTTCGTATCTGTTTATATTCTGTAGCTCTCCTGTTTAAGAAGTACTAAACGAACCGAAACGAAGGCTTCCAATTTTATGAAAACCTCCGTATCAATTCCTATTTTTTATTATCAAAATTTCATGTCTTGCGAAATCATACTTTCAACTTTCGCATTATATTCTTCAATTATACTATTTACTACATCTCCGGCTGTAGGAAGGTCTTCAATCAGTGAGCTGACTTGTCCTATCTCGAGTTCGCCTTCCGAAAGGTCTCCTTCAAAAATTCCTTTCTTAGCACGTCCACGTCCTAAGATTCCACGCATTTCTTCTACTGTTGCCCCCCTGTCTTCTGCTTCCTGAACTGTATTGTAAAAATCATTCTTTATTAGTCGGGTAGGACTAAGTTTTTTCAATGAGAGAATAGTATCCCCTTCTTTAAGATTTATACACAATTCTTTAAACTCCTTAGAAGCCGAACTCTCCTGTGTAAGAGCAAACCGAGTACCCATCTGAATCCCTTCCGCCCCTAATGCGAAAGCAGCTAACATAGCACTCCCCGTACCTATCCCTCCGGCTGCAATAAGAGGGATCGATATGCTTTTCCTTACTTGCGGAATCAGCACCATTGTAGTAGTCTCTTCACGTCCGTTATGCCCTCCGGCTTCGAACCCTTCGGCTACTACAACATCCACTCCTGCCTCTTCACATTTTAATGCGAATTTAGAACTGGAAATAACATGTGCCACTTTTATTCCATTATCTTGAAGCTTTTTAGTCCAAAGCTTAGGATTACCTGCCGATGTAAATACAATCTTCACCCCTTCGGATATAATAATATCCATAATCGCTTCTATCTCAGGATACATTAATGGCACATTCACACCAAAAGGTTTATCTGTAGCTGCCTTACATTTTTGTATATGCTCGCGCAATGTTTCGGGATGCATAGACCCGGCTCCTATAAGCCCAAGTCCTCCGGCATTACTGACTGCCGAAGCCAAACGCCAACCACTACACCAAACCATACCTCCTGATATAATCGGATATTTTATACCAAATAAAGATGTAATTCTATTATTCATTCTTTTCATTCAATTTGTTACGTATTGCAAATTTAGGAAAATATTGAAAATGGAAGTATAATAAAAAGACTAAAGCTCACTCTTTTTGTTGAATATAAGATTACAACGTACTTTTATGTAAATAAATTATCTTATAATAGAAGAAGTGCTTCGTTCCTATATATGACAAGCAAGGATAAAGAGAGCAGAACAAATTCAGAAAGTGGCAATAGATAAGGGTCTAAAAAGTGTCACTTTTGTCACCTTTTGCTTTCTTGTTAGAATCTGTTGAGCAGAATATATAGGACTTTCAAAAAACTAACAAATTAATTGCATATATTTGAACAGTCAATCATTCAATACATTATCATTTTTATTTATGAAAAACATATTATCAAAATTAAGCTATTTATTGTTAGTCGCTCTATTTATCTCATGCGGATCTAAAGAACAAAAAGAGACCGGATGGACATCTTTGCTTGATAAAGATTTGTCGAAATGGGATATGTATCTGAGTTATGAGATGAAAGACAACTACAACGGCAGTGTTCCATTAGATCCAAACGGAGACACAATCAAACCGATAGGATATAACAACAATTATAAAAATGTATTCACGGTAATACAGGACGGTGACAAACCAATACTAAAGGTAAGCGGAGAAGTTTACGGATGTGTTTTCACAAAGGAAAGTTATAGAAATTATCATCTCCGACTAAAGATGAAATGGGGAAATCAGAAGTGGGAGCCAAGACTCAATAAGTCTTTAGACTCGGGAATATTATACCATTCCATCGGAGAGTGTGGTGCCGACTATTGGAGAACATGGATGACAAGTCATGAATTTCAACTAATAGAAACCGGAACTGAGGGCAGTAGTGGAGACTACTGGTGCATAGGTCAAACTCAAATGGATGTCCGTGCCCGAAAAGATTCATCGAGAGTCGTATTCGACAATACAGCCTCTTTGATCCCGATCGGGGTTAACTCTCCTAACGGCTACTACTGCGCAGCAAAAGGCACAATAGAGAGACCTAAAGATGATTGGAACGACATAGAGCTTATATGCTACGAAAGCAAAAGCTTACATATTGTAAACGGCAATGTAGTAATGGCATTATCCAATCTTCGCTACCTGAACAATGGAGAAACAAAGCCATTAGTAGAAGGCAAAATACAATTACAGAGCGAAGCCGGAGAAGTATTCTATAAAGACATTGAGATCAAAAAGATAAAAGAACTCCCAGCAGAATATCAGCAGTATTTCAATTGATAATTAAGAAAAAATGGAATGCTATCTTTATTTTGTAGCTTTAGACTTTTTATAGATAGCCTGCAATTTCTTATTATTAAGCTCTATGCTGAGAGTAGACTGACTAAGATCTTTCTTCTTTTTCCTATCTGAATAAGTTACTTCCTTCTTCACAGGCAATGTAATAAAACAAACGCCTTTGTTGTCAAGAATAGCTTCTATAGAGTCTGTAACAGGAGTGTAAAGCACACTGCGTATTTTATCAGCTTTACGCCCTACTGTCAATGAATCTGCGATATGCTTGCTCAATAAGTTTTTAGAGCTATAGAATTGGCTTAAGGTATCTACTGATAATTTTTGCATTCCTTTACTACTAACAGTAGACATGGCACTAAAGAAATCCGTCAAGGTTTTCTTCACTTCATCCAGCTCTTTGCCTTCGAGCATTTTCAGCTGGCTAAGATAGTCATAACGTTCCTGAGCTAAGGCAATGTACTCTCCATCAATCCGTCCCAGTTTTGAATTCTCTAGATAAGCCAAATAGACATCTGCTGAATTTTGAGCTTGAGCTGCAATCCAACTTAACGAATCGATAGCATGCCGAATATCTTTTAGATAAGGCGTTTCAGGATGATCTTTGAGGAAAGCAAACAAGGCATCTATATCATTTGATCTTCTGAGCTTTTCCCAAGTTTTTCGTTCATTGTCACGTAGTTCTACAATCTTTTGATAAGCCTCCTCACTGTATTTCCCTTCGGGGTATTTCACCAAGTATTTAGAATATCCCAAAGGCGTATTTTCTTCAATACACTTGTTCCAATATGCAGTTTCAGTTGCCAACGTATTCAAATTCTGTTGACGCAAGTAGCCACCTATCACCCCAACTATCATGAAGATAATGAGCCCCGCAAAGAAGAATATTAACAGCTTCTTATTTTTACGGAAAAATGTATTCTTATCCTCCGCCTCTGTCGAAGGTGAAGTTTCATCTTTATCTAAAGCATTGTCTAAATTATTTACTTCGCCTTGATTGGCTTCTTCATCAAGCTCAGCGGATATTACTGCCTCTTCATCTGCCGACAGCAAACCTGAGGGGTAAGAATTTTGTGCAATTTCCTGACAGTCACGACAGAATATTTCACCATCTTGTGTATCTTTACCACAAAGAGGACATTCATTATTGCCACTATCTGACATAACTATGTTGTTTTATTGTTTATTCTCAGCATGTAAACAATCCTATTCGAGGTTTGTTTACTAATCTCATTTTATATATATCCTCAATTAACATGAGGCTATTTTTATTGTTACTAAATTACAAAACTTTTTTTGATATTGACTGTTTCTAATATTGAATATAAGACATGTTACAAATTTACACAATTCGTACTCAATAAATATTTATATGTCATGGACGTGATCGCTATTATAGAAAAATATTATAAGAAAGATTCTGATTTATATAAGATACTGATCAGACACAGCAAAGAGGTAATGAACAAAGCCCTGGAGATCGCAAAGAAGCACCCAGAATTAAATGCTGATCTTCAATTTATAAAAGAAGCCGCCATGCTTCATGATATAGGAATTTTCCTTACCAACGCTCCTTCTATCGAGTGTAATGGAATAGCTCCGTATGTGTGTCATGGATACTTGGGACGTGAGTTATTAGATGCCCAAGGATATCACCGTCATGCATTGGTTTGTGAAAGACATACAGGCGTGGGCATTTCTCTCGAAGAAATAAAAGCAGAGAACCTGCCTTTACCCCACCGCAATATGCAACCAATGAGCATTGAGGAGAAAATTATTTGTTTTGCCGATTGTTTTTATTCAAAGACAAATCTGGGAGTAGAAAAGTCAATAGACAAAATAAGAAAAGGCCTAGAAAAGCATGGTACAAACTCCGTTAAAATATTTGATGAATGGAGTCTTGCCTTTTTATAAAAGAGAAATTATTTTTCAGCCAGATACATAGAGCAAACACCAAGCGTATAAGTCTTGTATATTACTTTTCGGAAACCATTTTTCAATAGGGTCTCTGTCATATCTTTTCCCTGAATAAAAGCTTCAATAGATTTTGGCAAATAAGAGTAGGCTGTTTTATCTTTTGAGATCAATCGCCCAACTGTAGGTATAAATAATCTAGAATACAACCAATATGCTTGCTTCATGGGAAAATGTTGGGGAGTACTAAGTTCTAGAATCATCAACTGACCTCCTGGCTTAAGAACTCGTAGAATCTCTTTCAACCCTTTGTCTAAATCTTCGAAGTTACGAACACCAAAAGCTACAATTGCCGCATCAAACGAATTATCTTCAATACTCAAAGCCATACAGTCTTGCTTCTCGAAACTTATTTTATCAGATAACCCCGCTTTCGCTACTTTTTGACGCCCAACATTCATCATGCCTTCAGATATGTCGATTCCGAGAATATGCTGAGGTGATAATATATCATAAGCCTGTATGGCAAGGTCTCCTGTACCGGTAGCAATATCCAGTATATGTTGAGGGTTATTCTTTTTAAGCATAGACAAGCCCTTCTTACGCCAGCCTATATCTATGCCCATCGACATTGTATGGTTTAGGGTATCATAGTTTTCCGCGATGGAGTCGAACATCCGTTCTACCTGTGCTCCCTTATTCTCAGTAGAGGAATAAGGCACTACTTTTTCGGCTTTATAGCTCATTATCTTTTATGGAATATAATTGAAGTAGACTTCAGTTGAAGATCAAGCATTCTTGAGATAGAAGAAAGTATCTTCATCTTGAATTTCCTGTATTTTAGTTCTGTTCCCCTCTGCAATAATTCTGAATGGATCGGTTGAGTTATCAACCAAAAGCCAATAATCAGAGATAGGAATAAATAGCGAAAATAAGTTTCGCATTCCTGCAAAGTAACGTCTTACCACAACATCATCAGGAACATGATGCCCTCCAAAACGCACGCGCTGCTCTACTCTTTTTATCGCTAATTCTGGCGATTCGAGCCAAAAATATATAAGTGTTACAAAATAACCCTCGGCTTGCGCGCGTCTGATAAAGTTGACGTACGACTTGGTCGCCAATGTTGTCTCTATAGCAAAGTCTTCCTGAAGACGCATCATTTCGTTCATGCGCATAAGCATGATACGACCGGCTTCAATAGCGACTTTCTCCGGCTGAAATGGAGACAATCCTTTGGCTATTTCATCGGCGTTGATAAACTCTTTACAATCGAGCATTTCAGGAAACATGGCGTATGATGCGGTTGTTTTTCCCGCACCATTACAGCCAGCTATAATATAGAGATTTGGCATCCGTTTCTATCCTCTCTTTTTTAGATATCTGCTAATGTTTTCTTCGATACGTTCCGAAACATTGCTTACATCGGCTTTTATAAACGGTTCTCCAACTATCTTCTCGTATAGTTCGATATAACGTTCCGATACACTATTGCAATATTCCTCTGTCATCTCCGGAACAGTCTGTCCTTCTTTACCTTGGAATCCGTTATCCATTAACCATTTGCGAACAAATTCTTTAGATAGTTGTCGTTGTTCTTCTCCCTTTTCAAACAGATCTTGATAAGTATCAGCGTAAAAATAGCGAGAAGAGTCTGGTGTATGAATTTCATCTATCAAGTAAATCTTTCCATCTTTTTTACCGAATTCATATTTTGTATCTACAAGAATCAGTTTTTTTTGCGCAGCCATTTCTGTACCGCGTTGGAAGAGTGCGTAAGTATATTTTTCAAGTTGCTCGTATTCTTCTCTACTTACTAATCCTTGTGCAATTATCTCTTCTTTAGATATATTTTCATCATGGCCTTCATCTGCCTTTGTTGTAGGAGTAATGATCGGGGTAGGAAATTTTTGATTCTCTTTCATCCCCTCAGGAAGTGACACTCCACAAAGAGTTCTTGCTCCTGCTTTATATTCACGCCAAGCGCTACCGGTGAGATAACCACGAATTACCATTTCTACTTTGTACGGCTCGCAACGCAACCCTGTTGTTACCATAGGGTCAGGTGTTGCCAATTTCCAGTTAGGAACAATATCGGCTGTAGCATCCAGAAATTTGGCAGCAATTTGATTCAGCACTTGTCCTTTGTATGGGATACCTTTTGGTAACACAACATCAAAAGCCGAAATACGGTCTGTTGCAATCATCACTAATAGGTCGTTACCTACAGAATATACATCCCTTACTTTTCCATGATAGACATTTGTTTGCCCATTAAAATGGAAATTGGTATTAACTAGAGTACTCTTCATTTGATTTAATTTTTAATTTCCATGTTTATAACATATAAACGCCAAAGCCGTTCATTTTCCTAAGTATATTTATTTCTTTATATTCTTATCTTTTCATTAGAATATCTTTATCCATTTGTTTATCAACGATAAACAAAATCCGGATTACTCTCTCCAAAGGTAATAGAACTATGTTAAAAAAACAATGGCAAAAGAAAGAATAAGAGACTTTTTGTAAGAATTAATATAATTTCAATTTATCGTTTTTTCTTCTTTCAAATTTATATTCTTTACACTTCTTTTTTAGAATTTATACCCTAACGATAAACATACTCCCTTATTTTTAAATCCTCTATCATTGAGAAGAGAGCTCAATTTAGTGTCTTTACGACTAATATTTGTGAGACCATATTCAAAATCAAATCCTATAGTATATTTCTCAAATTCAAGTCCTGAACCAAACCTTATGCCAATATCTAATTTTTTAAATCCATTTTCTCCAAATGAATCTTGGCTAGTATCAACATCTTCACCTTCGGCTTGCTTATGAGTTATCTTTAGCCTTGTTTTACCTCCTATGCCGTAGGCGAAATAAGGTCCGCCATGAAAATACAGACTAATATTTTCCTCTATTTCAGGTTTATAAGCAATTAAAAAAGGCACCTCTACATATCTGAGTGTGAAGTTTTGCGTCCACTGCCTTACTCCCCCTTCCAAAACTTCGGAACCTTTGTATACTACGCCCTTTGTTGTAAGGCCGACTTCTGTTTGCAGATAAACGTTGTCTCTAAACTCATATTCAGCGGTCAATGCAATCTGATAACCGGCATGTAATTTTTTGCTGATTTCCGGAGCGACACTTAGTACTCCACTATATAAATTACCTCCACCTCTTATTCCAAATCGGAAAGGGGGTTCATCCTGAGCAAACAAAGAAGTAAAATAAAGCAATAGAAAGATCGTTGAAAAAAGTCTTGTTGTAGTCATATAGTTTTTCTGATTATAAAGTTTCGTTCACAAAGATCGAGAGGTGTTTAGGTACTAAGGATTAAATATACTGTAATTTTATATCTACATTCTCAGCTTTACCAAATGTGTACTTGTTGTATGATTATGAATCTTCCATTATATGAAAAAGTTCATATTAACCTTTTCAATAATTCAAATAATATAAATATCTTTTTGTAAAGTAAAAGTTGTCTTTAAATATAATAAACTATGGTTGTAACGTTTCTAATTCCTTTATCCACAAAGCTACAGAGGCATCACTTGGCATCCGCCAGTCACCCCGTGGAGACAAGTTTACTGACCCTACCTTCGGCCCATCAGGCAGACACGAACGCTTAAACTGCTGAGAGAAAAACCGCCAAAAGAAGGTTCTAAGCCATTTCAATATCTCCTGATTAGTATATTGCTCTGCAAAGGCATGCTTAGCTAGAAAATATATTTTTGAAGGAGGAAACCCAAATCTCAACACGTAATATAAAAAGAAGTCATGCAAGATATATGGCCCTACCACATCTTCTGTCTTTTGCAAGATCTCTCCGTTTTCATCCATAGGAAGCAGTTCGGGACTAACAGGTGTATCCATTACATCAAGAAGTATAGCTTTAGACGACTCATCCATATGTGTATCAGCAATCCATCCTACTAGGGTGCGAACAAGTGTCTTCGGAATGCCGGTATTCACTGCATACATCGACATATGATCTCCGTTATAGGTGCACCAACCTAATGCCAATTCCGAGAGGTCTCCCGTTCCTATCACAAGCCCATTTACTTTATTCGCATAATCCATCAGGATTTGGGTTCGCTCGCGAGCCTGAGAGTTTTCGTAAGTTATGTCATGGGTATTTACATCATGTTCAATATCCTTGAAATGCTGAATTACGGCATCTTTTATAGATATTTCTTTAATAGTTGTTCCTAACGACTGCATCAACTTAATTGCATTCGTATAAGTACGATCGGTAGTACCAAAGCCCGGCATTGTGATACCGATTATATTCTCTCGGGATATATTCAGTTTGTCAAATGTCTTAGCTAAAACAAGCAATGCCAATGTAGAATCAAGACCGCCCGAAACACCAATTACTGCCTTTTGAATAGAGGTATGCAGCATCCTTTTGGCTAGGCCGCTAACTTGTATTGAGAATATTTCGTCGCAACGTTCATTCAACGTCCCATCATTTGTTGGGACAAAAGGTGTAGGAGATACAAATCGCCTGAGTGCGTATTTTTTTATGTCCGCTTTTTTATCCTTACCCAATTTATCTGAAATAGATTTTGATATAAGGTTTTTAGACACAAAAACGTCTCTAAACTCAATACCTTTTATAGCTGTATATTCGGACAAGGAAAATGATTTGTTCTTCAACCGATCAATGCGTAACCGATCAATATCTATATCTGCAACAGTAACTTTACTATCAAAAGAGAAACGTTCTCCTTCAGTCAAAATCGAACCATTCTCTGCAATCATACTACTCCCGGCAAAAATTATATCGGTAGTAGACTCCCCGTTACCCGAGGCAGCATATACATATCCGGAAATGCAACGTGCCGATTGTTGGCTAACGAGAGATTTTCTATAAAGATGTTTACCTGTAGTTTCGTTACTCGCCGAAAGATTAAAAACCACCTCTGCGCCATTGAGACAAGAAATACTTGATGGCGGTATCGGAGTCCATAAATCTTCACAAACATCAATTGAGAAATTAAACAATTCCGTTTTAAAAACAAGATCAACTCCCACAGGAACAGAACGGTTACATAAGGTAATTGTTTTTTCTTTTAATTCTTCGGATGATGAAAACCATCGTTTTTCGTAAAACTCATTGTAGTTGGGCAAAAACGTTTTAGGAACAGCACCCATAACTCGTCCGCCACTAACTACTACCGCCATATTATAAAGTCGATTGGATACAGCAATAGGCAAACCGACCAACGCCACAATAGACAGATTACCCGTAGCATCACAGATACGATTGAGCGATTTCAAGGCTTCTTCAAGCAACAAACTTTGTAGAAAGAGGTCTCCGCAAGTATATGCCGTAATGGATAGTTCAGGAAAAACTATTGCCGAAATGTTATCTTCTTCAGCCTTATTTATGAGTTTTATGATTTCGTCAGTGTTGTAATCGCAGTCTGCAACCTTCAAAGCCGGAGAAGCTGCTGCCACCCTTACAAATCCGTGGTTATTCATACAAATATTATATTTTTACAAACTTACAAAAGTTTTTTATTAATCACTTATTATAAAACATATTTAGCCTGCATACTATTTTCTCTTTAACTTTTTTGATGCATCAAAAATTATTTACCTTTGTGTAATCCTAAAAAAGCAAATACTATGGACTTTAATATTGACATAACACAAATACTGAGCGCATTCGTTGTGCTTTTCGTACTAATCGATGTATCCGGATCAATTCCTATATTTCTTGGGTTCAAAGGAGAAGGCAGAGACATAAACCCGCTGCAAGCTGCAATCTATTCTTTTATAATAATGACAGCTTTCTTATTTGTGGGCAAATGGGTGCTCAACATGTTCAATGTAGAAGTTTCATCCTTTGCCGTTGCAGGAGCATTGGTCATATTTATCATCTCGATAGAAATGATATTTGGGGTCGAAATATTCAAGAATGATGCACCGGGAGGATCAAAGACTCTTGTTCCGATTGTGTTTCCTTTAATAGCCGGTCCGGGAACGTTTACTGTACTGCTATCCATGCGTGCAGATTATGATGTATCGAATATAATTATTGCCTTATTTCTTAACATGATAATTGTATTTCTTGTACTTAGGTATCTGAAAGTAGTAGAAAAGCTGCTGGGATTAGGAGGAGTATATGTGCTGCGTAAATTCTTTGGAGTCATCGTAATGGCAATATCAGTAAGCCTGTTTACCTCAAACATAAATACCCTGATAGAAAGCCTCAGCGGTAGATAATACATGAGTTGGAAGGATTATTTATACATCCATAAAGGAGATAGGATAGCAATCATATTATTACTAATCCTTATCGTTATCTCTGGTGGAATATACATTCTCGTTTCCATTCAGAAAGAGAATGATAAAACCATCTGTCCCGAATCAGAAAGAGAATTTGAAGCATTTATAGAAAAACTAAAAGACAGGGATTCAACAAACTCCTATCCACAAGAAAATCATATACAGAAAGACAGCACACATTACACTGAATACGCTCATCAGGAGAAGTTAAAAACCGGTGAAACAATAGAGATAAATAGTTCCGACACTACTGATCTAAAGAAGATACCCGGCATAGGGAGTGCTTTTTCCAACAGGATAGTAAAATACCGCAATCTACTGGGTGGATACAACAACTTGAATCAGTTGAAGGAAGTATGGGGGATGGATGATGATCTATTTAACAAAATCATACCATATCTGAAAATCACGCCCAATACTAAAAAGATAAAAGTCAACACAGCCTCTTTTGAAGAATTGAATAAACACCCATATATCAAATACAAACGAGCCAAAATCATTATAGATATACGAGAACGAAAAGGCAAAATAGAATCTTTGGACCGATTGTCTTTACTCGAAGAGTTTACAGAAGCTGACATAAAAAGGCTAACACCCTATTTGTCATTTTATTAAAATAAAAAAAACAGTAAGAAATCTTACTGCCTTCACTAAATAAATATAATAAGCCAAAACTTATTTCACTATTACTTTTTGGGCGACCTTTCCGGCTTTTAATATATATATACCTTTAGGAAGTTCGATATTGCACACACCCAGATATGTCCTAAGGTTTATGCTTCTTACCTTTACACCCAATATACTATAAACTTCAAGATAGCCGGTCGTTGGAATATTTTCCATTGTAACTTTAGAGATACCATTGATCACAACCTCCAAAGTCATCGTATTATCTTGCTGTTCACCGGCAGTACGAAATGGGTCTGAAGGAAACCCTACCCTAGCCGAATTGGCTGATAAAGAGAGCCCTGCAAACAACGCAATGAATAATATTTTTCTAATTCCTGCCATTAATCATACTCCTAATAAACACAAATATAGATATTAAAGCTTATAAAAGAATAAAATAGAATAAAAAAAACCTTGTTTTTACAATTTTTCACGTAACCCTTCGTTAGCAAGAATTGTATTCGGAAAAACTTTCCTTGCTTCATCCAGCAAAATCTGATTATCAGGATATCGTGCCGAGAAATGACCAATCATCATTTTTTTTACATTTGCTAACTTTGCTATCTGTGCAGCCTGAGAAGCAGTAGAGTGACCTGTTGTCTTGGCTCTTGCAGCATCTTCGTCTACAAAGGTAGCCTCATGATAAAGCAAGTCTACACCCTCTATAATAGGCACTATCTTTTCATTGTAAGCTGTATCTGAACAATAAGCATAAGAACGTGCAGGCTCGGAAGGAATTGTCAGATGCGAGTTAGGAATAACCTTACCCTCTTCTGTTATAAAATCAGCACCCTTCTTTATATTAGCTAATTCCCGAATGGGGATATTATGGAATTTTATCATCTCGGGAATCAAGTGCGCCTCCTTTTGCTTCTCCCGAAAAAGGAATCCGGCACATGGAACACGATGCTTCAGGGGAATTGTAGTCACCGAAACAGAACGATCATCATATATTAGCTCACTCTTTTTAGGGTCGAAAGTTTCTATCTTCACCTGGAAAGGATTATCCTTACAGAAGAAGTCAATTTCGGGGCGCAATATTTCTTCCAGTCCCGCTACGGAATATATCGTAATGTCACCCGTACGCCCAAGCAGCCCCAGTGTAGAGATCAGCCCGATAAGGCCAAAACAATGGTCGCCATGCAGATGGGATATAAAAATACTATTCAGTCTTCCAAAACGCAGTTTGCTTCTCCTAAACTGCAACTGTGTACCCTCCCCGCAGTCTATCATAAAGAGCTTATCCCTTATATTCAACACTTGCGATGAAGGATTATGCAGAGTAGTTGGAGTAGCCGAGCCACAGCCTAGTATATCGAGTTCAAACTTCTCCATTATTCGATATGTATAAGCTTATGAACTTGTAAGCTCAGCTTCCACTGTGAGTTCAACTTTATTTGTTCTACGCAATAGTCTACATTCTCCAAGTTGATTTTGTCTCCATCAAAAATCGGACTTAAAAAATAATTGTCCGCCTTTGGAAAAATGGAAGCATCGGGAATTGTATCACCTACTTTAACAGGAATTCTTATTTCGTTTACTACAGGAATCCTGCTTTTTATCGTTTCATAGTCTTGCTTGGGACTACATGTAATATAATCAATCAACGATGGCACAAGGCGCGTACCATTTGTCTCTATTGCTTGTTTATAGCCGTGCTTCCTGAAAACAGCAAGATATTCATCCTTAAGTTGGATCGTCGGTTCTCCTCCTGTCCATATAATCCACTTACAAGGATACTGTTTTATCTCTTCCAGTATTTCATCTATAGTCATCACATCGCCGTCGGCAAAGTCTGTATCACAAAAGCTGCAAGCGAGATTACACTTTGTAAGCCTTATAAATATAGAAGCCTCTCCGCTACGCCCCCCTTCTCCCTGCAAGGAGTAGAATATCTCATTTACTATCAGCTTCATATATTGCGGTCGTTTTTGGTGTTTCAGAAACTTCTACAGCATACAACTCAGGAATATCCGCCACAAATATATCATACAGATATCGGGCAATATTTTCTGCCGTAGGATTAAAGGACAAAACATCATTTAAGTGTCTATGGTCGAGTTTCTCGTCAATATATTTCTTTACACTGTCTAGTTCTCTATAATCTTTTATAAAGCCTACTTGATTCAATTCCTTTGACTTCAAATGCACGGTAATAACATAGTTATGCCCGTGTAATCGGGAACAAGGATGCTCCTGAGGGAGTCCCTTAAGAATATGTGAGGCCGAAAAAGAGAACTGTTTACTTATTTTGTACATGTACCTTATTCTAAATTTATTAAATACTAAAAAGTGACAAAAGTAACACCTTTTTCGTTGATTTCATTTGTTACCTTTTTTATCAAAATTACAAATAACCTTTCAAGAGACTCCCCTCATATCCACACTTCTATTAATAGATAATTATTAGAATGAAATGTATCTGTTCGAGTCAATTTCTATTCGAGGTATTTATTTCAGCTTTTTGCAAAAACATCGACTAGTATCAACATTTTCATATTGATCATAATTAGGTATTTGCATATAGCCGCTTTTCTCATAAAGTCTTATCGCATCGGAGAGCTTACAACTGGTTTCGAGAATGCATGTAGAATACCCCAACTCTAAAGCCCAAGCTTCTAATTCTTTCAAGACATTTGAAGCAATCCTTTTGCCGCGACACTCGGGTCTTACAAACATTCGTTTTACTTCCATCGTATCTTCCGAGTACTTTTTGATTGCTCCGCACCCGACAACTATTCCTTCCGAATAAGCAAGAACGACATTTTTTATAGCTTCCACACCGTTATACTGACTGCATATCGTATGAGCCTCCCTATCCATTACGTCTAGTTCCGCATCGAGATATGGTATAAGCTCGATAAAATCTTTATTGGACGAATCAGTTCTGGTTATTGTCATTTACTTATCAGTTATTTCAAGAAATCATCAAAATAGCGAGTTATATGCTCATGCAGATGCACTCTATCACGCCCTATCATATTGTGACCATGCCCCGGATAGATGAAGAAGTCGGGATGTGTTCCTTTCTTTATTGCAGAATTTAGGAATTGCAGGCTTTGCTGCATCACTACTGTCGGGTCTTCATCTCCATGTATAAGCATCAAGCGTCCTTTCAGATCTCCCGCACGTGCTACCATACTTGTTTCTTTATATCCTTCAGGATTTACCTGTGGACTATCCATATATCGTTCGCCGTACATCACTTCGTAATATTTCCAGTCGGTAACAGGGCCTCCGGCTACACCTACCTTGAAAGTCTCGGGATGACGAAGCATCAGATTGAGAGTCATAAAACCACCGAAACTCCATCCATGAACGCCTATCCTGTCAGTATCTACATAAGGCAAAGATTTCAAGTATTCAACACCTGTCATCTGATCCTGAGTCTCTATAACACCAAGTCTGCGATGTGTGATATTCTCAAAATCTATCCCTCTATAGCTTGTACCTCTGTTATCGATTGTAAAAACAATATATCCCTTTTCGGCCATATATATATCCCAACCCCTCGCCTGACCCAGCCATGAGTTATCTACCAATTGCGAATGCGGACCTCCATAGACATAAACTATTACAGGGTATTTTTTGTTCGGATCAAAGTTCAGAGGCTTAACAATGCGATAATACAAATCAGTACTATTATCATTGGCCTTCAACGAACCTAACGTAATTTCAGGCAACTCCAGATTCTTGTAAGGATTCTTAGCTGTATGAAAGATATAGGTTTTATTTGTTTTAGTCTCCGTAACGCCTGCTTTACCAGGATTGTTTTGTGAAGTATAAATATCACATACGTATTTTCCCGAAGCACTCAGCATGGCATTGTGCACACCTTCTTCTTTCGACAGTTTTTCTCTCTTCCCTGTTTTCAGAGTAAGCTTATAAATATGCCTTTCTATCGGGCTTTCTTCGGTGGATACGTAGAATATAGTTTCTCCTTTTTCGTCAAACCCGAGAACAGAAGTGACATCCCAATTTCCCGTAGTGATTTGTTTTAGCAACTTACCGCTAGTATCGTACAGATACAAATGATTGTGCCCATCACGTTCACTTTGCCAAATAAATTTATTCGGATCATTTTTCAAAAACAGAACAGGATTTTCTGGTTCTACATATTTCGGATGAGTCTCTGTAAATAATGTCGTCTGCAGTTTTCCGGTCAAAGCGTCGTAGCTTCTTAGCACACATGTATCCTGGCCTCTGTTTACTTCTGCTATATAAACACTCTTTTCATCGGGACTCCAAGATATATTTGTAAGATATTTTTCTTTCGGTGTACCTGTTTTAAGGAATACTGTTTCCTTAGTTGCAGGGTTAAAAACGCCGACTGTGACATGATGGCTTTTCATTCCTGCCATCGGATATTTTATATTTTTCAGTTGAGCAATACGAGTCGAAACATCAACCAAAGGATAATCTGTCACCATTGTTTCGTCCATACGGTAAAAAGCCAGAAGATTCCCTTTAGGAGACCAAAAAGTGCCTTTATTTATTCCGAACTCATTTCTATGGACAGATTGTCCGTTTACAATACCCTTGTCAGTATCGGTTGTGACATCATACTTTTTCCCGTCAGGAGTTTGTACAAAAAGATTATTCTCTATCGTGTATGCCAAATTGTTACTTTTATCTGACAGGTCGTGATTCTCCATTTTTTCTGTAGAAGAAAAAGTTCCTGCCAACTTCTTATTTACAAAATCGTACAAATAGATCTTTTCGGGAGAAACGATCATCAAATTGTTTGACGTTGCAGAAACAAACTGAACGTAAGTTAAACTCTTAACGCTCTCTCCTTCGCCCAAACCACTATTGGCATTAATATCCTTAACTGTAAGTAAAACCTGAGCTGTTTCCTTTTCCGTATTAGGTGCTATCATGATAGAATCCCCCTTAACGTAGGTAAGTTTATCACCAGCCCAACTTACCCGACGAGGCATTTCGGCACGATACTTGCTGTACGTTTTACCTCCCGGAATAAGGTCTTCGAGAGATAAAGGAATTTCTTGACTATAAGATTTCATAGGAAACAATATGCTTATAAGAAGGAAAAAAAGAGAACCGAATGATTTCATACAATATCAATTTGTTTTTTACGAGCAAAGATAATGATTTTAAATGTTTTCGTTTCTTACAAAGAGCATATAATAGTATACCAGATAAGGGAAAGAAAAGACAATAATAAGAAAAAGATCAAGGGTTAAAGTTCAAATATTCTGAATATAAACGACTCTTTTTCAGTCCGAATCTATTTTAACAGGAAGAAACAAGTTCATCAGCCTTCCTTAAATTAGTTTTTTTTAGAACAATTTTATTTTTTTAAACGTTTAAATAATAAATAGTATCTTTACACGTTCAAAATATCAAGGGGAAGATATATAACTTAACAAAATCAGGAAGAATGTCTATCTATAATGCATTACGCTACATAGGAATCGTTACACTTTGCGCTACAGTAATGATATCCTGTGACAAAAAAGCGACATCGAAATATGAGATATCCGGAAAACTGGAGAATCTTACAGGGAATTATTTCCTAATGTCTCATGAAGTCGGCGACTCCGTTGTTATAGATACAATTCCGATAAATGCAAAAGGAGAATTTTCGTTCAAAGGAGCAGTTGACACCCTTACAGAAATGTCCCTTTATTTCAACCAGAATACAAAAAGCACCTACATACTTGTAAACAAAGGATGGGATGTAGAACTAAAAGGAGATGCATTATACCCCGACTTGATAAACGTGAAGGGTGGAGATGTGAATGATGACCTCACAACATTTAAGAATCAAAACAAAGAGTTGCTAAAGAATCGGGCGGACATCTTGATTGCTGCCGACAGAAAAAACTCAGACAACAATGATACGCTCAAAGTTAAAGACTACGTAGTAGAATTAAAGAATATAAACTTCGAATTATCTAACATTGCGGCTAACTATATAAAAACAAATCCGGAAAAGATAGCAAGCGTGATGTTAATCAACACATTTTTCAAAGACGAATCATCTATTCCCCGCCTCGATGAAAATCTTGCTTTACTAAAAGGAAAAGCGGTTGACTTCCAGCTAACTGCCGACCTAAAACAATTTAGAGATAAAGTAAAAAGATCATCGGTAGGAGCAATCGCACCTGTTTTCAACCTGAAAGATGCAAATGGAAAAAATGTACAGCTGTCCGACTTTAAAGGGAAATATGTGCTATTAACATTTGCTTCTACAACTTGTGAAGTGTGCAAGTTAGAAAAAAAGGATGCCCTAAAGGTTTATAACGAATTGAAGAAACAGAAAAAGAATATCGAATTCATATCCATAATCAAAGATATAGAAGATGAACCTATATCAAAGAGTTTCACAGATTCTGTAAAATGGACTATCATACCCGTAAAAGGCGGATGGTCTGCAAAGGAATTCGATACTTATTATATACGCGAGATACCATACAATGTACTTATATCGCCTTCGGGTAATATAACCGACAGAGATTTCCCCGTTACCGCTTTAATAAAAAAGATGGATGAGCTGGTTGATTCCGGCAAATAGTCGTTAACACTTAAGGATTCCTTTTTTTTCCTTATATTTGTGTAGTACTAATAAAAGTACAACTTTACTACTATATACAATACAATAGATGTTGGTCAAAATTTTTGGAGCTGCTGTTCAAGGAATAGAGGCTACACTTATCACCATAGAAGTTAACTGCTCGAAGGGAATTAAGTTCATGCTGGTTGGACTGCCTGATGCATCAGTGAAGGAGAGTCATGAACGTATTATTTCGGCATTGCAAGTAAACGGATACAAATTCCCAAGACAACAAGTTGTCATAAACATGTCTCCTGCCGACATACGCAAGGAAGGCACAGCTTACGATCTGCCTTTAGCTATAGGAATATTAGCGGCATCAGACAGTGTGAAGCCGGACAAACTTGAAGAATACATAATAATGGGAGAACTTTCTCTCGATGGTAGCATACTCCCCATTAAAGGTGTTTTACCGATAGCCATAATGGCTCGAACAATGGGATTTAAAGGAATTATACTGCCGAATAAGAATGCACGGGAGGCAGCAGTTGTAAATAATCTCGAGGTATATGGTGTAGACAACATCAAAGAGGTAGTGAACTTCTTTAATGGAGATCACGATCTGAAAAAAACAATCGTAGATACTCGCACCGAGTTCTATAATGCCCAACAATTATTCGATTTCGACTTCTCGGACGTAAAAGGACAAGAAAACGTAAAGCGAGCATTGGAAGTTGCCGCAGCAGGAGGTCACAACCTCATTATGATCGGTCCTCCCGGTGCAGGGAAATCGATGATGGCTAAACGAATGCCTTCCATCCTACCACCATTCACCCTGCATGAAGCCCTTGAAACAACAAAGATACACAGCGTAGCCGGAAAAATAGGCACAGAAACAGCACTGATGGCTCAACGTCCGTTCCGCAGTCCACATCATACAATTTCTGATGTAGCACTGGTTGGAGGCGGGGCATATCCTCAGCCGGGGGAAATAAGTTTGGCTCACAACGGAGTATTATTTCTTGACGAATTGCCCGAGTTCAGCCGGAGTGTGCTCGAAGTAATGAGACAGCCGCTTGAAGATAGAAGAATAACCATATCACGCTCAAAGTTTACAGTGGAGTATCCTGCAAGCTTTATGCTGATTTCTTCGATGAATCCGTGCCCATGCGGATACTACAATCATCCCGAAAAAGAATGTGTTTGCCCCAATGGAGCAGTACAAAAATATCTGAATAAGATATCGGGGCCATTACTCGACCGGGTAGATATCCATATAGAAATAGTACCAGTTCCATTTGAAAAGATATCGGATAAAACACCTGCTGAAGCAAGCAACGTTATTCGAGAGCGGGTAATTGTTGCTAGAGAACACCAAAGGAAACGCTTCGAGAATGAAGAAGGCATCTACTGTAATGCTCAGATGACACCCAAAATGCTCGCTAAATATGCTTCACCCGATAACGAGGGATTGCAATTATTAAAAACAGCAATGGATCGATTCAATTTATCAGCAAGAGCATACGATCGGATACTAAAAGTGTCTCGAACCATTGCGGATCTAGATAATTCTGAAAAAATTCATTCAAAACATTTGGCAGAAGCAATAAATTACCGAAATTTGGATAGGGAAACGTGGGCGAGTAAAAAATAAATTAATAAATAAGTAATACTAAAAATCTAGATCATGACTTTTACCGAATTAAGTAATTCCATTTTTGTGCAAGTAATAAATGATTACCATAAGGCAGATCATGTTGATACTCCAATAAACAACCCGTTTGAAGAAAAAAGTATCGAGTATTTCCTGTACCTGAAAAATTGGATTGATACAGTTCAATGGCATCTGGAAGACATTATTCGCGACCCTGAAATAAACCCAACAGAAGCTCTAAAAATAAAGAGAAGAATAGATACGTCTAATCAGGACAGAACTGACTTGGTTGAATTAATCGACAGCTATTTCCTTGATAAATATAAAGACATAAAGATACAACCAAATGCCCGTATCAATACAGAAAGCCCGGCATGGGCTATCGACCGTTTATCGATACTTGCTCTCAAAATATATCACATGCAGCAAGAGGTAGACAGAAAAGATTCGGATGCAAATCATCACGAACAGGTTTCTAAAAAATTAGATATACTGTTAGCCCAGCGTGAAGATTTATCCACAGCTATTGAAGAATTATTAGAGGACATAGAAGCAGGAAACAAGTATATGAAGGTATACAAGCAAATGAAAATGTATAACGACCCTGCTCTTAATCCTGTTTTATATGGAAAAGAATCAAAATAACCTAACACTAATTTTGCAATTATGGCTAAAGTATTAGTAATACGCACTTCCTCGTTTGGGGATGTTGCAATTCTTGTACCTGTCATTTTTTCTGTTGCAGCAAAGTATCCTCAAGACCGTTTTTCGGTAATGACGCGTAAAGCTTTTGCCCCTCTATTCGAAAACTTAGGCTTCAACATTAATGTTATTCCGGTAGACGTTACCGGCAGACACAAGGGCATAGTGGGAATGTTCAGAATAATCAGGAGGGTTGCAACTCTTGGCTTTTCTCATGTCGCCGACGAACATGATGTTCTGAGATCTAAAGCCATCCGTTTCTTTATGAAAATGACAGGACGTAAAGTGGCTTATATAGACAAAGGGCGTAAAGAAAAAAGAGAAATGATTGCTAATAAGAACTTACAGCCCCCTTTAAAAAATACTATCGAACGATATCAAAAAGTATTTGACGATTTGGGATTTCCTGCTCCCATGATTTTTACGAATGTATTACAGTTTATACCCAAAGACTTTTCTAGCTTAAGGGCTATCGCTACCGAAAAAACCGGGAAATGGGTTGGAATTGCTCCTTTTTCTAAGCATAAGGGCAAAATATACCCTCTGGAAAAAATGGAAAAAGTGATTGAGAAACTATCCAAAGAAGGGAATATTACTATATTTCTGTTCGGTGCAGGGAAAGAGGAAGATAGAGTTCTGTCTAAATGGGCTAAAATGTATCCAAATACAGTAAATACAATGGGGAAATTAAATCTGGAAAGAGAGCTTATGCTCATATCATATCTGGATGTAATGCTCTCAATGGATTCTGCAAATATGCATCTGGCTTCTCTTGTTCAGGTTCCCGTAATATCAATCTGGGGTGCAACACACCCGTCTTTAGGATTTTATGGCTTCAATCAAGACTTAGACAATGCTATTCAAATAGATATTGAATGTAGACCCTGCTCGGTATATGGAGACCTACCCTGCCAACGAAAAGATTATGCTTGCTTAGAGAGAATTTCGGAAGATATGGTCGTATCCCGTATCCATAAAGAACTGAATAAAAAAGAATCATGAAAATAGCTATCCTATCACCATTTTTTCCCTACAGAGGCGGAATTGCCCAATTTAGCGAATTACTCTACAGAGGGCTATCGGGAAACAATGAGGTGAAGGCATTTTCATTTACAACATTATACCCTAATTTTCTATTCCCGGGAAAAAGCCAGTATGTCCCGGACAATGAATATTCGGATATAGAAAGCTGTCGTACGCTGAATAGCATAAACCCTTTCAGCTATATAAAAACAGCAAAGGAAATAAATAAATACAAGCCTGACATACTGATCATCTCCTATTGGATGTCATTTATGGTGCCTGCCTACAGCTCCGTTTGCCTGATGCTAAACAAGCAGATAAAAATAGTAGCACTTGTACATAATGCGATTCCTCACGAAAAACGAGTTATAGATAAGCCTCTTACAAAACTATTTTTCAATAGATGTAATGCTTTCATCGTATTAAGTGAAACAGTCAGGAAAGATGTATTATCGCTTTGCAAAGGGGCAAATATATTTTTACATCCGCATCCGATATATGATAATTATGGCGAAACGATAGAAAAAGAGCGAGCTTGCGATAAACTGGGAATAAGAAGTGACAAAAAGAATCTTTTATTTTTTGGTCTCATCCGAGAATATAAAGGCCTCGACTTACTTATAGAAGCAATGGACTATCTTGACGATAGCTTCCAACTTATCATATCAGGAGAAAGCTATGGCGATTTTGAAAAGTATAAAAAACTTATCGAGAAGTCTCGATTAAAGGATAATATAAAAGTATTCGAGCAATATATTCCGGATAATATGGTCGCCACTTTTTTCTCGGCAGCAGATGTTTTAGTATTACCTTATCGGTCTGCTACACAAAGTGGGGTTACTGCGATTGCCATACAGATGGAACTCCCTATAATAGCGACAAATGTAGGAGAACTAGGAAATAGTGTAAAAGATGCTCAAATTGGGGTAGTAGCACCGACTGCAACCAATACAGACATTGCCAAAGCTGTATTGGAATTCTTTTCGGATGAAAAAAAGATCTCTATTTATAGGGAAAAAATTAAAGAAGAGAAAAAACGATTATCCTGGAAAAGCTTCATCCAATTTTCCGAATCTTCTTTATCCCGCTTGTAACATCTGCCTTCTAGTGCACTCCTAAAAATCCAAATGAATTGTCCTCGCCTAGTTATAGGCAGGAATGATTATTGAGTTTCACAATCCTGTTTGCGTTTAAAATAAGTATCCTACTGAAATATACATATTTCTTGTTCTGGCTTTTCCATCATTATATCCGGGTGCAAAATTTCTCAATCCGCGATCGTACCCTATAGCCAAAACATATCTGTCGTATTCGGCATTAATACCGCCTCCTAATCCCCAGTCAAATTTTCCGACACCAATACCGAAAAAGTCTTCTTTTTTTCTAAACTCTTTATCGTCATAAACATATGTCCAATGCGTTTTACCGCCTATGCCATATGCCATAAAAGGTCCCGCATGAAACATCAGACGAAAATCCCTGTTTATAGGCCAGAGGTAACCTACATGAAGCGGTATTTGTAAATAAGCAGGCTTATCGTTATTAATAAAATAGTGACCCGGAGCATCTGATGTCGCCTCTACATATTTTTTGCCTTTAGAACCTTTTACTGTGTATTCCATACCCGTTATCAAATACATTTTATCTGATAATCTGAAATCTACCGTCACGCCTATATTGAAGCCAACTTTGGCATAACTGTCCAGCTCACCTCTTGGCACTCCATCTTGTCCGGAAAGGTTTATCCCGGCTCTTACTCCTACAATTGCTACATTATCTTGTGCATTTCCGGCTGTTGCTAGCAGAAGCATTACAGCTAATAGTTTTGTTGTTTTGTAAATTGCATTCATTATTATAACACATTATGTTAAGATTTTGTCAAAATAGTCAATCGTTTTAATCAATCCATCCCTCAGTTGCACCTTCGGTTCCCAGCTTAGCTTTTCTTTTGCTAAAGTTATATCGGGTCTTCTCTGTTTAGGATCATCACTAGGTAAAGGCATAAATATAAGTTTCGACTTTGAACCTGTAAGTTCGAGAATGAGGGTTGCAAGTTCAAGCATTGTAAACTCTCCCGGATTTCCTGTATTTACAGGACCAATAAAAGAGTCGTCGGTCGCCATCATTCGGGTCATCGCTTCAACAAGGTCATCTACATACTGAAAGCTTCTGGTCTGAGTGCCATCACCATATATCGTAATGTCTTCTCCCTTGAGTGCTTGCACAATAAAATTAGATACAACTCTACCATCATTGGGATTCATATGAGGTCCGTAAGTATTAAATATACGTACAATCTTTATCCTCACTCCATTCTGACGGTGATAGTCCATAAATAAGGTCTCGGCACAACGCTTTCCTTCATCATAGCAAGAACGTATTCCTATCGGATTTACATTCCCCCAATAAGATTCGGGCTGAGGGTGTACATTGGGGTCGCCATATACCTCACTTGTAGAAGCTTGAAGCACCTTTGCCTTCAGGCGTTTTGCCAAACCAAGCATATTGATGGCTCCTACCACAGACGTTTTTATAGTTTTTATCGCATTGTACTGATAATGTACAGGAGAAGCAGGGCAAGCCAAATTGTATATCTCATCTACATCTGCATGAAAAGGATGAACTATATCATGTCTGATTAATTCAAAATATGGATTATCTAAAAGATGTATGATATTATCTTTTGAGCCTGTAAAATAATTATCTAAGCATAAAACTTCATTCCCATCTTTCAAAAGTCTTTCACAAAGATGTGAACCAATAAATCCCGCACCACCGGTGACCAATATCTTTTTGCGATTCATTATTTTACAGAAATAGCTGTTATTTAATTTATTCTAAAACACAAAGAAACAAAAAAACTTGACGAATATAGTTTTTTTATTGAAAGAAAAACTACCTAAAGTACAGTTTTGCAATAGTTTGAATTTATCAGATTCTATTTATGAATTTGATCAGCAAATTTTCTTATTATTTTATAAAGTTATACGTATCTAGAGTATATTTTCTCCTATTTACCGGATACTATTTTTTTTATCTCATTCAGTTTGTTTAGAGCCTCCATTGGTGTCAGATTGTTTACATCTAATGATTTAATTTCATCTCTTACCTGACTGAGAACAGGGTCATCAAGTTGGAAAAAGCTTAGCTGATACCCCTCTCTGTTTTCTTTAATATCTTTAATCGGTTTCGATATACCTTGTTTGCGATTATCCGATTCCAATTGCTTTAATATCGAATTCGCCCTTTTAACAATGCTTTGAGGCATTCCCGCCATCTTAGCCACATGTATACCAAAGCTATGTTCACTCCCTCCGGGAACAAGTTTACGGAGGAATATAACTTTATTGTCTATTTCTTTAACCGAAACATTGAAGTTCTTTATCCGCTTAAAGGATTTTTCCATCTCGTTCAGCTCATGATAGTGCGTTGCGAACAAGGTTTTTGCTCTTGCTTTAGGATGTTCGTGAATGTACTCAACAATAGCCCATGCAATAGAAATACCGTCATAGGTACTTGTTCCGCGCCCTAATTCATCAAACAAAACAAGGCTTTTAGGTGATAAGTTATTCAAAATATCAGAAGCTTCATTCATCTCTACCATAAACGTAGATTCGCCTACAGAGATGTTGTCAGAAGCTCCTACACGAGTAAATATCTTATCCACCAATCCTATTTGAGCCGATTCGGCAGGGACAAAACTTCCGGCCTGTGCCATCAGTGTAATAAGTGCAGTTTGACGAAGCAATGCCGACTTACCCGCCATATTAGGCCCGGTAATTATTATTATCTGCTGCTTGTTACTATCCAGAGATACATCATTGGCAATATAACTCTCCCCAAGCGGTAACTGCTTCTCTATTACGGGATGTCGACCGTTCTTTATCTTTAAAACATCCGTATCATTTATCTCGGGACGGATATATTTATTCTCTTTTGCAACTTTGGAGAAAGAAAGTAAACAATCGGTCTGAGCAATAAGGCTTGCATTTGCCTGTATTGCGGGTATATACTCTACAATACTAAGGACAAGCTCATTGAATAGATTAGATTCCAAGGCCTGAATTTTCTCTTCGGCTCCCAGTATCTTTTCTTCATACTCTTTCAGTTCCTGAGTAATGTAGCGCTCTGCATTTACCAACGTTTGCTTGCGTATCCAACTTTCAGGGACTTTATCTTTATGAGTATTTCTGACCTCGATATAGTAGCCAAATACGTTATTAAAACTAATCTTCAGGGATGATATGCCTGTAACTTCAGTTTCCCGTTGCTGTATCTTTAATAAATAATCTTTTCCGGAGTAGGCTATATCTCGAAGTTCGTCCAGTTCGGGATTTACTCCTTTTCTTATTATATTTCCTTTATTAATCAAAGAAGGGGGATCGGGTTGCACTTCTTTTTCGATACGATCATGTATCACCGGACAAGGGTTGAGCCTTTCTCCTATTTCTCTCAGACTTGGTTCGTCCGAAGCCAAAAACGCATTTCTTATCGGTTCTATCGCTTTCAATGCCACCTTGAGTTGAACGATTTCGCGCGGAGAAACTCTGTTTACGGCAACCTTAGATATAATCCGTTCCAAGTCTCCGATCAACGCAAGCTGTTCTTCGAGCAAAGTTTTCAGTTCAATATCCTTAAAGAAGTATTCCACAACCGACAAGCGGCTATTGATAGGTTTTACATCTTTGAGCGGAAATACAAGCCAACGGCGAAGCATGCGTGCACCCATCGGAGAGACTGTCTTATCCAAGATGTCCAACAGGCTTTTGCCTCCTTCGTTCATCGTTGAGATAATCTCAAGACTACGCACTGTAAACTTATCCAAACGTACATATTTATCCTCTTCTATACGAGAGAGAGATGTTATATGCCCTATCTGAGTATGTTGAGTAACATCCAGATAATGAAGAATTGTCCCTGCAGCAATAACTCCGTTTGTCAGATGCTCTACACCGAAACCTTTCAGATTGCGGGTTTCGAAATGCTTCAAAAGGCGACCTTTTGCTGTATCTTCGGTAAACACCCAATCGTCGAGCTCGAAAATAAAAAAACGAGAGCCAAACGACTCTTCAAACATTTTTTTCTTACTTCTCTCTAAGAGCACCTCTTTAGGAGAAAAGTTTGTAAGTAGTTTATCTATATATTCTTTTGTACCCTCTGCAACGAGAAATTCTCCGGTAGAAATATCCAAAAAAGAAACTCCACAGGTATTCTTTGCAAAGTGAATGGCACAAAGGAAATTATTCTCTTTATGATTTAGTATATTATCATTAATAGAGACCCCGGGGGTAACAAGCTCGGTAATACCTCTCTTTACAAGGGTCTTCGTTTGCTTAGGATCTTCCAGTTGGTCACAAATAGCGACACGCCTTCCGGCACGTACCAACTTTGGCAAATATGTATCCAATGCATGGTGTGGAAATCCTGCCAATTCTACAAACTGAGCAGTACCGTTTCCTCTACGCGTAAGCGTGATTCCCAATATCTCGGCAGCATCGATAGCGTCATCCGAAAATGTTTCGTAAAAGTCTCCTACTCTGAACAATAATATAGCATCAGGATGCTTGCTCTTGATCTCAAAATATTGTTTCATCAGTGGGGTTTCAGCTACCTTTTTTGACACAGTATTTATATAGTTTAGATGTTTTTATGAATCAATTATAAGAAAACAAAGATAGAAAAAAATAAATGAAAGTGTGATGAATCTTTATTTTGGCTTCGAAAAACGGAGTTAAAACTTATTTGTTTTTTATCTTTTTTAAATCCTCTTACAATTTAATCGCTATCAAATTCTGCATATCATTATTCATTTTATTTAACCATAGAAATATATTCTAAAGGAAAATACATATTATATTTGTAGCTGTTTTTAGAAAAAGAAAAAATGATGAAACGGTATATAAAGAAGTGGGTAGCTACTCATTCTTTGCAATTTATTTTAGGTATCTTTATCGTGGCAGTGAATACTTCCTGCTGCATAACAGGATATTGCCAGATAGATGAGAATCAGCAATATGCCGGATCGAAAGAAATAAACAAAGAAAAATAATATAAATAGAATGAGATTATTATTACTAGTATTGATCGCAGGAATCTCGCTTACAACTTATGCTCAAACTAACAGTAGCAAGACAGAGGAACCTGCTAAAACAGAAAACAAAGTGAAAACAATACATTTAAACAAAATAGATTTCTTAAAGAAAGTGGCTAATTATGAAGCCAATCCGAACGAATGGAAATACTTGGGAGACAAACCCGCGTTAATTGACTTTTACGCAGACTGGTGTGGACCATGTAAGGCTGTAGCTCCTGTTTTGGAGGAATTAGCAAAAGAATATGATGGGGAAATATATATTTACAAAATAGATACCGAAGCAGAGCTTGAGTTATCTGCTCTATTTGGAATCAGAAGTATACCAAGCCTACTATTCATCCCGATGAACGGAACGCCACAGATGGCACAAGGTGCCCTCCCTAAAAATGCCCTAAAAGAAGCTATAGACAAAGTTTTGTTAGAAAAGGAATAAAAGACTCTCGTATATGACATAAAAAAAGGACTTCAAATTGAAGTCCTTTTTTATATTTTGTCAATATCTTATTCCCACTCAATAGTTGCCGGTGGTTTTGAAGATATATCATAAACGACACGATTTACACCTTTCACCTTATTGATAATCTCATTAGAGACTTTAGCTAAAAACTCATAAGGCAAGTGTGCCCAGTCGGCAGTCATAGCATCTGTAGAAGTTACGGCGCGTAAAGCGACTGTATTCTCATAGGTACGTTCATCGCCCATTACTCCCACCGAACGGATTGGCAATAATATTGCTCCGGCCTGCCATACTTTATCATACAGACCCCATTCGCGTAGCATAGAGATATAGATATCATCAGCATTCTGAGCAATCTCGACCTTCTCGGGAGTAATCTCGCCAAGAATACGAATTCCAAGACCCGGACCCGGGAACGGATGACGCTTGATAAGATTTTCCTTCATGCCAAGCTCAAGACCTACACGACGTACCTCATCTTTAAATAACAGGCGAAGAGGTTCTACCAACTTCAAGTGCATCTTTTCAGGTAAACCTCCAACATTATGATGCGATTTGATTACCGTTCCTGTTATCGACAAAGATTCTATAATGTCAGGATAAATAGTACCCTGTCCCAACCATTTTATATCAGTGAGTTTATGTGCTTCTTCATCAAAAACATCAATAAAGCCTTTACCTATTATCTTACGCTTTTGCTCTGGATCAGTAACACCTGCAAGAGCTTTATAGAAACGATCTTTAGCATTAACACCTATCACATTAAGACCAAGATGCTCATAATCTTTCAAAACATTTTCGAATTCATTCTTACGAAGCAAGCCATGATCAACAAACACACACGTAAGGTTTTTACCGATTGCCTTATTCAAAAGGACTGCCGTTACTGACGAGTCTACTCCTCCCGAGAGTGCAAGTATCACTTTGTCGTCTCCTAATTGCTCTTTGAGTTCTGCGACAGTCGTATCTATAAAAGAAGCAGGCGACCAGTCGCGCTTCATCTTACATATATTCAAGAAATTACTCAACAAACGTGTACCATCTGTTGTATGAAAAACTTCGGGATGAAATTGTACAGCCCATGTCGGTTCTCCATCTATTTTGTATGCAGCAGCCTCTACATCACTTGTACTGGCTATAGTTTTAAAATCGTGAGGAAGAGATGTTATAGTATCTCCATGCGACATCCAAACCTGCGTGCCTGCTTGTATTCCATCAAACAGAGGCTCTGAAGAGTCTATTTTGGCAAGATGAGCTCTCCCGTATTCGCGAGAGTCGCTTTTCTCTACTTTTCCGCCCGATGTATAAGCCAAATATTGTGCTCCGTAACAAATACCCAGAACAGGATAGTTTTTTCTTATTTCACTAAGCTCAGGTTTAAACGCATCAGAGTCGTTTACCGAAAATGGACTCCCCGAAAGAATAACTCCTTTTACAGTTTCGTCTCCGAATGGAAATTTATTGTAAGGCACTATCTCGCAGTATGTATTGAGTTCTCTTACTCTGCGACCAATAAGTTGGGTGGTTTGTGACCCGAAATCAAGAATAATGATTTTTTCGTGCATAAATATAGATAAGTAAGGGATGTTTATTTAATGCGCACAAAGATACATCATTTTTTGCTCTTACTAAAGAGCTATTTTATTTTTTTACGATCTTGAAACTTCTATGTCATATTACCTTTTGATGTTTGGGAAGGATGCTATAATTTCTGATGAGAAAATATTTATGTTGGTTATCCTTTAAATGACAAATGAGATATTTGAAAAGGGCTAGCTCGCTGAAACAGCTATTATAGAGCAAAAATAAAAAAGCCTTTCATTTCTGAAAGGCTTTTTTTAGTGATCCCGCTGGGGCTCGAACCCAGGACCCCATCATTAAAAGTGATGTGCTCTACCTGCTGAGCTACGGAATCTCCCTGTTGCTTTATCAAAGCGAGTGCAAAGGTAGTTGAAAATATTTATTTACCAAATAAATGGAATAAAAAATTCCCTACAATCCTTCAATTCGCTATTCTTTATCATTATACTTGACAGATAATAATCTGAAAAATAATACACTATATACAATGATCGAAAAATGTTAATATTTCAAATTTTTGAATAGGGTTCTTGCCTCACGAGCTTTATTCAGATAAATTATCAAAGTATCTCTATCAAATAAGTTCGGATTTTGCGGAATATAGATAAGCTGAAACAACGAAAGAAGCTCCTTATCGGTAAACTGATCCAGTATTTCATTGAAATGCTCATTATCGTCCATCTCAAAATAGAGCAAAGCCAACCGCTCTTTCACTGCCAGATTATTGGGATCGAGGTCTAATAGCTTTTCTGTATAATAAGCTGCTTTCTCATAATCTTCTTCCTTGATGCTAACCAGAGCCAGCCTGTCGGTCAGATGAAAATTTTCGTTATCCTCAGTATAGATATTTAAGTAATATTCTCTTGCCTTATCATAATGCTCCTGCTTAAACTCAATCTCCCCTGCAATCATATTCAAGTCAAAAAAGTCAGGATTTGAAGCCAGTGCCTTCTTCACTATTTGTGAAGCCTTATTATATTCTTTCTGCTGTAGAAAAACGTATGCTTTTCTCGAAATAGATTCAGAAGTCTCTCCATTCAACTTTTCATATTCTTCCAGAGCCGACAAGGCCTCGTCAAACATATCAAGAGACTGATAACATTCTGCCAACAGGAAATATATAGAGATATCCCCTGAACTCGTTTGCAATAGTTCATTAAAAATCTCAATCGCCTCTTCTGCTCTTCCGGTCAATGACAAACAGTGAGCTTTTAACTTCAGCACATTGTCATCCGAGTCGTTAATCGTAAGAGCAAAGTCAAAGGCATCTATCGCCTTCTCAAACTCCTCTCTGAGAGAATATAGTTTCCCCAGATTAACCCAAGCCTCATACGTATACGGCTCAATATCCAGAATTTTATTTGTAGTCTCTATTGCTGCATCAAAATTATCGAGCATTTCGTACGAATAGGCCAGGTCAGACAATACATCTGTATTTTCGGGATTATGCTTCAGACTTTCCTCAAAGTAAGAAACAGCCTCTTTAAAACAGTCAGCCTCAACATGAAGAAATCCTAGCTCGGCGAAGATTGTTTCAGGATCTTCATCCTCTTCTTTCTCTAGCATTTCTTCGGTCAGCTTATATGCTTCCACATAAAGCTCCAGCTGGAGGTAACATTCTATTTTAAGCAGATACAGATCAAAGTCATATTCTGATGACGACATATTTATGATCTCTAAAGCTTCTGCATATTTACCGTCGTAGACTGCAAACTTAGCCTTCTTCACCAGCAAAGAACTATTAGCCGGATGTATCGTCAGTCCGGCATCAACAATCCTCCTTGCTACATCTGTTTTCTCGAGAGAATCATAATATTCTGCCAGTTCGTCAAATTCGTCTGCATCAAGATAAATAGGCTTGCCCGACTCTACCGACTGCTCATATTTTGTTACAAGTATTGATATATCTTTTTTCGACATTATTATATTTAATCCATAAAAGGCTACAAAGGTAACTCTTTTTTAAATTGTTTCAGTGCAACTTGCAATATCAATCTTTAATCCATCTCGTTATAGTTAATGAATTTAAAACCAAAGCGTCTGCCATCGGACTAATATTCATATCTACAAAACGTACATTATATTTCAGTTCCCCATTTTCATCCGAGCTAGAAGTACCAAAGTTGATCAATCGCTGCAATTTTCGAGCCGTTTTAAAGTCTTTCGCTATCACTGCTCCACCTAGAGCAAATTCGTTTGCAGGAATGCTATAGCCTAAAAGCACAGGACCTGAATCAATATCTCCGAGGCTTATCTCACTACTCCGATATCGCTCTTTAAAGAGTCTGAAAATCATGAATTCATTACTGAACGAATTCTTATAAGCATCGTATAACTCGACAGCAAATACAGGGTCAAACTGGTATATAAACATGATACTCCACCCCAACATCGAACCTCGAGGCTCTTCACCAAATTCTCCGGTCAAAGGATTAACGGTAGAACATAATACCCTTGTTTTTTTATCTATATAATGAGCTTTAGCATATTGCGCCCAATCTCTACACACAGAATCATATCCACTTCCAGTATTATGAGCATAAAGAGCCAATGAAGCTAAAGCAACCGTATTATCGGGTATCCATATTGCCGACGGATAAGATTCGAGATTAAGAAATGGAGTCTTCCGATACCGAAGGTAAAGGGATTTGGCTATTTTATCGTTCAGATTATCAAATGTGGTATCATCAGAAAGCAATCGATAACAGCCAAGCATCAAGTTTAAATGTCCTAAATATAACACCGAGTAATCAGGAACAGAATCCAGCTCGGTAAAGTTTTCTGGTACGTTGTAAAAAGAGGTTATTTTATTATCCAGAACCTTTATTATACTTTCCTTTATAGTAGGTAGAACCCGTTCTTTGTATGTAGAATCTTTAACAGCCAAATTAGTAAAGGCATAAGTAGAATAAGAATATGAAAATAACATAAACTCATAACTTTCCCTCCCTAAAAGCATAACTTCAGAATGAGAGGCTAAAGGTTCTTTGATTACTCGTTCGAGATAATTTAATCGAAGATTCAGCTCCTTTTTATCGGGATAAGTATAGGTTTGAAATTGTATCGCTATTGTCCAAACTATAAATCCGGACAACAGGAATAATAATATTTTATACTTTAATTTCATTCTGCGAATCATATCTACAACGCCTAAAAAAAAATCCAATCATAACAAGAATCAGAAATACATCAGCTCCCTACTTATCACGCAAAAAGTGACACTTTTTACGATACTTCAAACTGTCACCTAAAAACAATTGCGTTCCATACGCCTGAAATATTTTCACAACGTAAAGAACGCAATACTATATAATAGATAAAATTAATTACTTATCTTTTGCCTTTGCCCAAGAATCTTTAAGAGACACAGTACGATTAAAGACCATATTCCCGGGAGTAGAATCTTTATCTACGCAGAAATAGCCTGTACGTTGAAACTGGAATTTATCCCCTTCCACAGCACTTTTGAGATAAGACTCCATCTTGCAGCCTTTAAGCACTTTTAATGAATCGGGGTTCAAAAGTTCTCTGAAATCTCTTCCATCATCAGCTGGATTTTCAACCATAAATAAGCGGTCGTATAAACGCACCTCAGCATCGAAAGAATCTTGAACGGAAACCCAATGTATAGTTCCTTTCACCTTGCGTCCGCTTTCGGGCATACCGCTTTTTGTGAGCTCATCATACTCAGCATATACCTCTATCACATTTCCTGCCTCATCCTTCTTACAGCCTGTACATTTTACGATATAAGCATTTTTCAAACGCACTTCATTACCCGGCGTAAGACGGAAATATTTCTTAGGAGCATCTTCCATGAAATCGTCACGCTCTATATACAGTTCGCGAGAAAACAAGATATCATGACTTCCCGAGTTTTCATCTTCAGGATTGTTCTGAGCCACCATCACTTCTGTCTTATCTTCAGGATAGTTTGTAATCACAAGCTTAACAGGGTCGAGAACAGCTGATACACGAGTCGTTTTTTTATTGAGGTCTTCTCGTATAGCAAACTCAAACAAGCCAATATCGTTAACACCATCATACTTTGTATAGCCTATCTTATCCATTAAAATACGGATAGACTCAGGAGTATACCCTCTCCGGCGGAATCCCGTAATAGTAGGCATACGTGGGTCATCCCATCCGCTAAGAATACCTTCTTCTACCATCGCTCGCAAATTGCGCTTACTAAGCAAAGTATATGTAAATTGCAATTTATTGAATTCATATTGATGAGGGCGATAACTGTCTGTTGCCAACTGATCTATAAACCAATCGTAAAGCGGACGATGAGGAACAAACTCAAGCGTACACAACGAATGAGTCACACCTTCAAAATAATCGCATTGTCCGTGTGCAAAATCGTACATTGGATAAGCCTTCCATGTAGTTCCGGTACGATGATGCGGACGATTGATAATACGATATATAATAGGATCTCTGAAATGCATGTTCGAAGCAGCCATATCTATCTTAGCACGAAGCACCATACTTCCTTCTTCAAAAACACCTTCGTTCATCTTTTGGAATAGATCGAGGCTCTCCTCAATAGGACGGTCACGATATGGGCTGGCAACTCCGGGTTCGGTAGGAGTTCCTTTTTGCTTCGCTATTTCTTCGGCCGATTGCTCGTCTATATAAGCTTTTCCTTCTTTTATCAATTGTACTGCAAAATCCCACAACTGAGGGAAATAATCGGATGCATAATATACATTCGCCCAGTCATATCCCAGCCAGTGTATATCGTCCATGATAGAATCTACATATTCCACTTCTTCTTTTACAGGATTGGTATCATCAAACCGAAGGTTACATACTCCTCCATACTGCTGTGCTATACCAAAGTCTATGCAGATAGCTTTTGCGTGCCCGATATGTAAATATCCATTCGGTTCGGGCGGAAAACGAGTCTGTACACGGCTGTCATTTTTACCTTCTTTCAGGTCATTCTCAACAATAGCCTCTATAAAATTAAGACTCTTCTTAGGTTCTTCCGTATTCAACGTATTTTCAGACATATAAGTATAGGATTTTATTTATTCCCAGATTAGTTTGCTTTTGTTTCTTCTGTAAGGTACTTGTAATATGCTTGCAGAAATTCCTCATTTTTATCCGTGCCCTTGTATTCAGATATGATTTCTTGAGCTTCCATATATAATTTTTCCGCCTTTTCTAAATCAAGTTCTTTTACATATTTCAAGGATTCTTTATTCAGTTCAGCCGCTTTTTTTGCGTCACTATCCAATGACGAACAGGAGGCGAACATAAATAAAATAAAAATAAAAGACACAAAATGTTTCATTTCATAAAAAAATTAAGATACAAAGATATGTTTTTTTGGATTATGAGTTGTAAGTTGTGAGTTATAAGTTGAAGGTGATGCATTTTACACTTTCACATAGATTTTTTTTTGAGGATTGAGTAATCGTTTAAATTTTAATCAATGAAGAATATGGAAATCTTGAAACGAAAACAGTGCCAATATTATATCTTTGTCTTAAGTTAGTCATTTGTCAGAACATTAACGAACATGATCTTACGGAAGATAAATCCTCCGGCAAAATCATAAACAAGAGATATGAATAGAAGAAGCTTTTTGAATGTAGGGATTGGTTTGTCTTTGGTTTCGTTGCTTCCCAGCAAATTGGCAGCAAGAAACGAAGCATACAAAGCAACGAATAAAGTTATAAAACCCGCCAGATTAAACCTCGGCGATAAAATTGGGCTGATGGCTCCGGCTTGGCTGTTAAGCGAAAGCGGGTTGCAATCATCCATAGAGAATATAAGGCAACTTGGCTTTGAGCCGGTATATTCAGAAAAGATCCTCGACCAGTATGGCTATTTTAGTGGAACGGACAAAGAAAGAGCCGAGGAATTTAACAATATGATTAAAAATCCTGAAATAAAAGGAATAATCTTTGCCGCCGGAGGATATGGTTGTGCCCGGATTCTTGATATGGTAGACTACAGCCTGATCAAGAAAAATCCAAAGCTTATTATGGGATTTAGCGACGATACGGCCCTCATCAATTCGATATATAAAAAGACAGGATTGATAACATTTCATGGTCCTGTGGCTAAGCTACTGGATAATGACTATTCGAGAAAACAATTCAAAGATATTGCAGTTAATCCGACCGACAAATATACAATAGTAAGTGCACCGGAAGACCTCCTGAAAGCGGAAGAAGAGAAGATATATGAACGATATACAATAAATCACGGCAAGGCGAAAGGGGAACTAACAGGGGGCAATCTGACTCTCATCTGTTCTATGATAGGAACTCCTTATCAAATAGACTTAAAGAACAAAATCGTGATGATTGAAGACGTTGGAGAAGAACCATACAGAATTGATAGAATGCTGACGCAACTGATAGCTACAGGAGAATTAACTAAAGCTGCCGGAATTGCAATCGGAGTTAATAAAGATTGCGACAAATCAGAAAAGTCAACCGCTCCAAATTCATTTACGCTCAGGGAAGTAATCGAGGATCGGATTAAGCCATTAAATATTCCGGCAGTGCATGGATTATCATTTGGACACATCGATAATAACTTTACTTTTCCCATCGGAATAAAAGCAGAATTAGATGCAACGAATATGACAGTAAAGCTACTCGAAAGATCTGTTATTTAAGATACTCGTTCTTCTATTTTTATAAAAGTTTCGTTGAGATCAGAGAACTATATAGTTGCAAACAACATGTTTTTTGTATCTTTAAGGCTCAATTAAAAAACACTGAAAATGAAAGGAAAAATTCTTGTTACGGGTGGTGCCGGATATATTGGCTCTCATACTGTAGTAGAGTTACAAAACGCAGGCTACTCTGTCGTTATTATTGATGACTTATCTAATTCGACAGCAGATTCCATTGATGGCATTGAACGCATAACAGGCATACGCCCTATTTTTGAAAAACTGGACTGCAACGATATCGACGGATTGAGAAAATTGTTTACTACTCATTCGGATATCAATGGTATTATACACTTTGCCGCCAGTAAAGCAGTGGGCGAATCGGTTCAAAAGCCACTACTATATTATAGAAACAACCTGAATTCGTTGATCAATCTACTCGATCTGATGCCTGAATTTGGCATCAAAAACATTGTATTCTCATCTTCGTGCACCGTATACGGCGAGCCGGACAAGAATCCGATAGACGAAACAGCCCCGGTGAAGCCGGCGGAATCGCCTTATGGAAATACCAAACAAATAAATGAAGAAATAATAAAAGATGTGGTACGCTCGGGTGCTGATATAAAAAGTACAATACTACGCTACTTTAACCCAATAGGTGCGCATCCATCGACAGAAATAGGAGAGCTTCCAAACGGAGTCCCTCAAAACCTTGTGCCTTATATCACTCAAACTGCAATAGGAGTACGTCAACAGTTAAGTGTATTTGGCGACGATTACGACACTCCTGACGGTTCATGCATTCGCGACTTTATCAATGTTGTAGATTTGGCAAAAGCGCACGTGATAGCAATAGATCGTATGACAGGAAAGAAATCACTGGAAAAAGTTGAAATATTCAATCTTGGTACAGGCGTCGGAGTTTCGGTTCTGCAACTTATCAAAGTATTTGAACAGGTATCGGGTGTAAAATTAAACTATAAAATAGTAGGTCGCCGAGAAGGTGATATAGAAAAGATATGGGCTGATCCTAAACGTGCAAATACCGTACTGGGATGGACTGCCAAAGAAAACATAGAAGACACAATAAAGTCTGCGTGGAATTGGCAATTGAAGCTAAGAGAAAAAGGAATTATGTAATCGCTTCAATATACAATACAAAAAGCAGCTGATTAATCAGCTGCTTTTTTATTAATATCCTTTTTGATAAACATTTCCTTTACGCCAAAAGGTCATTATATTCTTGATGTTTTTGTATATATACTTTTGTATAAGGACATACAGGATGAACTTTCAGTCCGTTTTCGCGAACATAGTCTAACAGATATTTAGTCAGTGCTGCTGCAATACCCCTACCCTCCAACTCTTTTGGAACTTCGGTGTGAGTCACCACATAAACTCCGTCATTCACTCTATAGTCCACAAGAGCGATCTTACCTTCTACTTCTGTCTCAAAACGATTATTGAGTTCATTATGCTTAATATTATATTCCATATTCCCATTTGTTTGGTTACAAAGTATAAACAATCTAACCTTCTGTTTAGTTCCCTCCAAAATTGAATACCAAAGGTATATAGGATGGTGAAGTGATAGGAACATTACCAATAAGGAATGTTGGTTTGAGCTGAACAAAGACCTTCGATTCTTTATTTCCTATACCGATGAAATTTTTAGCAATGTTCACAACCGCATCTTTAGAGTTATTCTTCATCAGAGTTGCCAGGTCTACCCCTATTGCAATAGGCAAGGTTTTGGTTTGTCCCGCTTCAACACTGAGTGCTTGATTCAGAGAGCCAGTAGTAAGCTGAATATCGTCAACACTTATTATGTACTGCAACCCATTCATCATAGCAGCAGACGTATTCGGATTTTTCACATCCAAATTTAATGTAAAATTCAAAGGAATAGAGGAAGCATTTCCACTCAAAATAGAGGTTACTTTTGGTATAGAAGTTACAGAGAGTCCATTCGACAAATTAATACCCGAAACAGTCAAACCCGAGATTGACTTATAGTTATACTCGCAGTTTATCATGTTATATGTACCCGACAAACTCTTTTGAACACTATCACAACTAATAAATATAGCCATGATGATAAGTAGTGATAAGATTTTCTTCTTCATTTTTTAGTCTGTAATTATTACATTTTCTCGAAATTACTTTATAGTGACCATCGTTGCTCCATAGCCGTATTCACGGAAGGAAGCATCTTGATAATATGCTGATTTATATTTTGAGCTTAATTCTTTCAGTATAGCGTTCTTTAGTATGCCATCACCCTTACCGTGTATGAATACAATCTTCTGCCCTTTGTTCCGCTTATTTTCATCCATCACCTCTTTGAATTTGTTGATTTGATATTCAAGAATATCAGAAGAAGACATCCCCTGGGTATTATCGATTAATTCATCCGCATGTAAATCAATCTCAATAATCGTACTTTGTTCTTTTTTTACGATTGGCTGTATGCGAGGACGTTGCGAGACTTCTTTCTCTTGCATAGCAGAAGCTATTTCTTCGGGAGAAATAATAAATTCTTTTTCTGCCAAATCGCGACGAACAATAGAATATAGCATAGCATCATCTTCGAAATAGTCATTTTCTTTAAAGCTATGAAGTTTGTAAAACTTAACTGTATCAATCCGAAGTTCAACAGAATATGCATTTTTTAAAGAATAGGGCTTCCCTTTTTTATACGCAAAAAACTGTAAACAGACCTTCTCTATATCATTCAACTCTGCCTTCTCAAACTCTTCGAGAAAGAGTTTCGTATTCGGCTCAATAACCCCTGTAGCTCTACTAACCCATCCTGCTTCAGCCCTACCCATATAGTTGTACGACAAATAATAGTTGCTGTCATTGATAAGATAGCACTCAAAGTTTGTATTACTAAGGCTCTTTATATCCACAGGCAGATAAGCAAGATTGACAGTCAAGAGCTCTCCCTCTTTTGTCTCCTCGGGCTTATATTCCTCTTCTTGCTTTATCGTTAATGTTTGCTGAACAAACGTTTGCTGAGAAGATTTGGTCGATTGTCTCACCTGCATATCGTTTGCAGGCTCTATCAAGACTGTCTCACGGATAAGAACGGGAATATCAAACCCTTCCTCATCTTCTACCAACACAATATCTTTTCCCTGAAATCCCCGTACAACACCACCACCTGTAGTATTGAGGAAACGAACTTTATCTCCGATCTTCATAAATCTTAATTATTCTTTTTTAAGCTATTATTCAGCTTTTTTATTCACGCAAAGTTCCTTATTTTTGTCGGATAAAAAAAGTAATAAGTGGAAATATCCAGCCCTCAAAAAATACATATTCAAGATTATAATTATAATCTTCCGGATAACCGTATTGCCAAATATCCCCTGACTAAACGGGATAACTCAAAACTTCTTGTATATAAGAACGAGAAAATAACCGATACTGTTTTCAGTAATATAAATAATTTTCTGCCCGAAAATTGTCTTATGGTATTTAACAATACCAAAGTAATACAAGCAAGGCTTCATTTTCAGAAAACAACCGGAGCTCAGATAGAGATATTCTGCCTTGAACCTTGTATACCGAACGACTATCAGCTAAATTTTCAACAAACTGAAAAATGCTCATGGGTATGCTTGATCGGTAACCTCAAGAAGTGGAAAGAGGGAAGCCTTACCCGGCAAATAAATGTAAATGAGCAAATTGTAAACTTCACGGCTACCCGTACAAAATCTCATGGTGACGCTCACGTTATAGACTTCGAGTGGGATAATCAAGGAGTGACATTTTCAGAGCTGCTTGATGCTGTGGGAGAATTACCAATTCCACCATACTTAAACAGGGCAACGGAAGAACAAGACAAACAAACATATCAGACCGTATATTCTAAAATAGACGGATCTGTTGCCGCACCTACAGCAGGGCTTCATTTTACCTCCGAAGTCATGAAATCATTGAAGGATCAGGGCATGAAACTGGCAGAGGTTACTCTCCATGTAGGAGCCGGAACTTTTCGCCCGGTAAAATCGGATGAAATAGGAGATCATGTAATGCACTCTGAATTTATATCGGTACAAAAGAGTTTCATTGAAGAGCTAATAAGATTCGAAGGAAAAGTAATCGCAGTAGGCACAACATCCGTTCGCACACTCGAAAGCCTCTACTATATCGGAGTATCACTCGAAAGCCAAAAGCAGTCACATCTACACGTATCACAATGGATGCCCTACAGTGATTCGAACAACAGGCTATCAAAAAAGGATGCTTTAAAAAATATCTTAGCATATTTAGAGGCGAATTCACTAAGCACGCTGATTGCAGATACTCAAATTATCATTGCACCCGGCTATGAGTTCAAAATAGTAGATGGCATAGTAACCAACTTCCATCAACCTCAAAGTACACTCCTGTTGTTAGTATCAGCATTTTTAGGTAACAATAATTGGAAAAATATATACGAACATGCCCTCTCCTCTGATTATCGTTTTCTAAGTTATGGAGATAGTTCTTTATTATTAAAAGATTAACATAAACTAAAGAGTAAAATTTATGAAAAAGAAAAGTATATATATTATTCTGGCCATTCTTGTTATAGGTTTATTCTTTTATGGATACCGGATTTTTAGTACCGGATTCAATATAGATAAAACTGTATATCTATATATCGATGATGACAAAGATTATAATACATTGCACCAAGAGATAAAGGATAGTGCAAAAATAAAAAGCATTTCGAGCTTTGACATACTCGCTCTTTTATTAGATTACAAATCGAATATAAGAAGCGGACGCTATGCTGTAACGCCGGACATGAGTGTATATGATTTAATAAAAGACTTACGAAGTGGACATCAGGCTCCAGTAAAACTCAAGTTTAATAATATACGGACAAAGGAAGATCTAGCTCAACGCATCTCAGAGCAGCTAATGATAAATAAAGAAACTTTACTTAACACACTGGAAGATTCTACTAAATGCAAAGAACTCGGATTTAATCCTCAAACTGTAGTGGCCATGTTTATACCCAACACGTACGAATATTACTGGGATGTAACCATCGATAATTTTCTACAGCGAATGAAGAAAGAATATGAAAAATTTTGGACTAACGATCGTTTAGAGAAGGCAAAAGAAATAGGGCTGACTCCTGTTGAGATTTCTACGCTTGCTTCTATTGTGGAAGAAGAATGTACATATTCGGATGAATACCCTAAAGTTGCAGGTCTATATATGAATCGTTTACACATCGGGCAAGTATTGCAAGCAGATCCTACTGTGAAGTTTGCTGTTGGCGATTTTAGTCTACGCCGTATTTTAAATGTGCATACCGAAATTGATTCTCCATATAATACCTATAGAGTAAAAGGATTGCCTCCGGGCCCTATTCGTATTCCATCCATCAAAGGGATAGATGCTGTACTGAACTATACAAAACATAATTATCTGTACATGTGTGCAAAAGAAGACTTTTCAGGATATCATAATTTTGCGGCAAATTATCAGGAGCATTTAAGAAACAGGTCTTTATATATCAAGGCTTTGGATGCTAGAGGAATTAAATAATGAATGATCAGAAAGCATTCTGGTCTCCTTTAAAGACGTTTGCAATGGTCAGATAAATGATTTTCAGATCGAGGAAAAATGTCCAGTTTTCGAGGTACCAAACATCTCTAACGATACGACCTTCCATTTCCTCAACAGTCCTGGTTTCGCCTCTATATCCTGTGACTTGTGCCCATCCTGTAATACCGGGCTTCACCAAATGGCGCACCATAAATTTATCGATAATAGAAGAGTAAAGCTCCGTATGCTTAAGCATGTGTGGGCGTGGCCCCACAACTGACATATCATTTTTTAGTACATTGATAAATTGAGGAAATTCATCTATACTTGTTTTCCGCATGAAAGCGCCTATTTTTGTCACGCGCGGATCTCCTGAAGTAGCTTGTAATTTGTCAGCTTCCTTATTCGGGCGCATAGACCTGAATTTATAACAGTTGAAAACTCTGCCTCCCTTTCCTGTTCTTTTCTGCTTAAAAAAGACCGGCCCCTTCGATGTTGCCTTGATTATTGTTCCAAATATGATATAGACAATAGGAAATATTGTAAGAAGGACAAATACAGAAAGAATAAGATCAAAAGACCGTTTTACCAATCTATTAGAAAAATGCTGCAAAGGCTCGTTTCTAAGACTAAGAATTGGAGTAGACTCTAAGAACGTTAGAGCAAAACGCCGCTTTATATATTTATGAAACTCAGGAACTAAATGGAAACGAATCATATTCTTTTCAGAATAAGTAATTAGATCCACTATCGTCTCTTCCTTGTTATTAGGTAAGGTACAGAAGATTTCATCAATCTTCACCTGCTGAACATATGCTCTAACTTCAGACACCTTTCCTAAATAATTTGGCAATACATCTTTCTTATCCGGGTTATCGTCAAAGAAACCCATTACTTTATATCCAAAGTCACTGAACAATAGTGATTCATGTATTTTTATCCCATTCGTACCACCTCCGATTATAACAACCTGCCTATAATTGTAACCTTTTCTACGATAATATTTTAGGGCTATTCTGAAAATAATATGCCAAATAATAAACGATGTAGCAAGGATAAAGAAGCCGATAATCCATGGTATAACAGGGATAGCAACTACGTTGAATACAGAAAATCCGGTAGTAACCAAGAATGCATATAGCGCAATAAATATAGTAGATTTCTGCGCGATATTATCTAAATATATAACATTGGTTGCAATCTGAACATTTACAAAGGAAGCTACAAAAAAATAGCATAGGTTTATAAGCAAAAATGCTATCATGAACTCTTCGGAATACACAGTCGTCATATGTATCGGCTCATGGTAGATATAAAATGCTGTTAAAAAAAATATGTTGATAAGAAGTAAATCGCCAATGCGAATTATCCAATCAATCATAAATCCATATCCGTCTTTTCCTTCTGTTACATTCATAGCACTATATAAATATAAAGATGCAAATATAACTATTTGTCACTAAAACTTAACGTAATTCCGCATTTTCAGGTGTCTTATATCGCTTCTTGTACATAAATATTATAAGGATAACAGTAAAAATAAGGCTAAGTATCGTAATCCACATATTTTTCTCCAAAGAGTAAACACTCAAATCTTCGTATTGAGGTGTTCCATAATATACAAATGCGAGTACAACTCCTATTACATTATTTACAGTATGTACCACAACCGGAACCCAGATTGTCCCTGACCAAACAAACATATAGCCGAGAACAGCTCCGAGTAATACACGAGGTATAAATCCATAAAACTGAAAATGCATTGCACTAAAAACGATCGCAGCTATCCAAACGGCAAAATGTTGATTCTTTACTATTTTTTGTATGATTTGCTGCAAACACCCTCTAAAAAAGAGCTCTTCACCGAGCCCGGCAACCACTGCAATAATTAATAAATTTAGGATAAGCCCGGCCATTGATTTATCGAGGAATAAAAGACCTGTCGTTTTTTCTGCCGCCAGCTCATTCTCTTTCATCCAAGTCTGAATAGCAGACATCGATTCGGGTAATACGATCTGCTGATTATAGTATCCAATAAAATTGATAAGAGGCTGTATTACGACTATTAAACAAACTCCTAATAGTAGAAAAGTAACATTGTAAGATTCATCTATTTTCAGATATTCTTTAGTATTGCTCTGTGACAAAAAAGCAAATACCAGCGAAGGTATAATAAAGAAAAATGAAGCCTGGACAGTCAATGCCATCCTTGTAATCTTTACAGATTGGTTCAATTCGTCCAAGTGTCCACTAAGAGAAATTATTAAAGTTGTAAATATTAGCCCTGAGAAAGCTAAGAAAATAAAAAAGAAAAGTTGGGCCCAACCGCCCATTCCGTATAATAAGCCTTTGTTATTTTGCTCCATTTTATTAATTATTGATCCTGAGTATACTTATTCCTGAACAGCTTTTTGAGTCGGCACAGTACTCAACCAAAGTCTTCTTCTCTATCACAACCTGCTTCTGCTTACTCGACGCATGTATAAAGTGAAGTTCTCCGTTTTGCCAATATGCAACACCTATATGAGAATAGTCAAGACCTTGAAGTGAGGTCGCAAATACAACAATATCACCACTCTCTATTTTTTCTTTATTGTTAGATATAGATTCAACAGGAATAATTCTATAATTATTCCTGTTATTCACTGTTCTTTCTATTTCTTTCATTTTTGAGACATTTGCCTCATTATCTTTCAGATGTTTATACGATTGAGGTTGTCCCGACATAAAACTCAGCGGATGATTTACTATTTTACCTCCGATATCTGTACTGATATTTCTCAATAGATTGTTCCTTTCATTTTCATATATCCAATCACTTGTATAATGAAGACGAGAAGTATAGCCCTTAATTTCTCCGCCACGATAACGCATATTGATTAAACAAGAGCAGTAGTTTTCGAAAGAACTATCTCCTGATTTTATGACACGTGTGAGAGCAATACAATTTTCGACAAAAGTTGTACAGTCCAGCTCTCTAAGATTTATAATGAGAGTTTCATCGCCTGAAGCCTCCAGAGTAGATGCAACATAAGGCTTGCCAAGAAAGAACTTAGCAGTTTTTATCAATAACTGATTAAAGGGAAGGTCTTTCTGTGGTTTAAATTGCTCAATGTAGCGAACAAAAGTCAAAGAGTCTTCTTTCTGATATATTACACCATTATCTCCCTTCATTTGAAAAGGAAGTATGATTAAAAGAGACAAAGCAAAAAATCTATAGAATTTCATAACCTATCATTTAATACTTAGGTATAGTTTTTACCTATTTGCAAATATATGAAATTAAAGATGTTCGTTTTCTCTTTTAAATGAAAAAACGGAAGTCTATTATTCTAGACTCCCGTTTTCAATATTATTATCATTGCGGAAACTATTGGTCAATTATTGGAGACGTTTTAGGCGATAAAGCAATTGCTGTATAGCTTCTTGATAGTCATCTATAATTGCCTGTGTAAAAGCTTCTGCAAACAACTCTCTCTGAGATTCAGTATATTTGAAAAACTCCTCGGCATGTTTTACTATGTCTGCAGGATTAGCTGTTTCAGGAATTACAATATCTAAATCTCCCTTTACTGCATAAGAAGTTTCTACAAGACGATCTGTAACGTCAAGAAGGTCTTCCAAGGCTTGGTCTAATGCAATGTGTTGCGCATAGCTGCCCTTACCTGTAACGTGCCAATGATAAAGTTTTAAACTATTGTTGAAAGAAAACATCTTTCCAACAAATTTTGCAATATCAGCATTTACTGATACATTCTTTTTTTCTTTTAATGTTGAAGTACTCATGATGATAAAATTTATTTATTAAAATTGTTTTTATATAGACAAATATAATAATAAAAAGAGAGAATTCCAAATATATACAATTGAATATCTAGATACTGACATAGACGCTACCTATGATCGTTCTCTCAATACAAGTAACGCATTGCATATTATAAAACGATATAATGCAACTCTTTGTTTACTCTATTAAGCCTATTATGGTGCTGAATGTTTAAAAAAACATAATTCAGGAAGATATTGATATATTACCCCTAGAGTCGATATGATTTTATATCAACTGTGGAAGAATGTTAGTCTAGGTAAAGTCGTCTCATCTTTATAAGATCTACCTTCAACTCCTTAGTAAGGAAATTCATGATAGTCCCATAATCTCGTTTTATCTGGTTAATACCGGCTTGCAAAAACATACGCTTCGCTGTAAAAATAGGTTCCGCTCGTGGATACTTGGCAATGAATGCATCGTATTTATCACTCAGGTATATTTTGGAAGAAAGGTAATCTTGCATAATAGTTTCTTCATCAACTCCCAATGCGTATAGAACAAGAGCAGCTGCCATACCCGCCCTATCCTTACCGGCAGAACAATGAAAGACTAATGGAGCACTCAGATTATTTTGTATGATGGCAAAGAAGATCCGATAAGCTCGCACACATGCCGGGTCACTTACTAGCAGACGGTTCATGTGTTTCATATGGCTGTCGATATTCGTTTTCAGAAGATTCGCTTGTATGCCTTCACTACTCAGGTTACCCGGAGTAATGGCAATGGGATACGTAAATTGAACTGTTGATGGTAAATTATCTCGATAACGTTTCGTTTCTGCTTGTGCCCTAAAGTCTACAACGGATATTATAGGAATACTTGCCAAATAAGCGATATCGCCATCGGTCAGGCTGGACAACTCATCTGCACGAAACAATTTACCCCATTTAGTATATCTACCGTCTTTGGTCTTGAAGCCACCTAAGTCGCGAAAATTATAACACCCTTCCATTGGGAGATGGCGTTCAGACAGATTTAGAATCCCGCCATTGTTATGCAGCTCAAAATAGATACGAATGGATGTGCTCACATTCAAAGGATATATCCCACTACCATTACCGATAAGTATTGGCTCTTTATGGTTTATACTATCGAATGAATCGCCGGCGTATAAGGACCAATTACCTTCAGTTTCCAGTCTGAAACTTGCGGCTTTAGTATACTTATCACGTATTATTTGCGCCTTTAATATAGCCGTATCCATTGATTCCTTAAAGTTTCATTTCTTGATAATGATAGCAAATGCTAAAGAGGATTTTTATAAAACCATGACAAATATACAGAATTAGTTGAAATATTGCTAACTGGCCGATTAAAACAGAGAATATGTAAAAAAAGATAAATGTTTACAAAAAAGACACAAAGTATTGATAAGGATTTACAACTAATGTATCTTTGTTGAAATACAACAGTGTGATAAATAGTTATTTTCATGAAGATTAAGCTAATAAGTTCGTTAATAAGCATACTATTTTTATACAACTGCTCCCCTAACCCAACTACGGTGACAGTAATGTGTGAACAGGATCGTAAAGGAAATTACATCCTGAAATGGGAGTTGTATCCGGAAGTAGACAACACTCCTGTTGAAATATTCGTTTCGGATAATGACAGTTCTTTTCCTTCAAATGCAAAACTGATAACCAACTCGAATGACTACATTGCCGTTATAAAGAATGAATCGGACACTGTTGAAAAACGAAAATATTTCCGCATAAAGGTCGCAGGCGTACTCTCTGAGGTTGTTACAAACCGATTCTTTGAAATGGATAGTATTCAAAACTTCAGAGACATTGGCGGATACATCACAAACGATAACAAACGTGTGCGATGGGGTAAGATATTCCGTTCCGGAAACTTTTTCCGCATGACAACTCATGACAGTTTAGAAATGAGTAGCCTAGGAATAAAAACCGTTATTGACCTCAGGTCGGAGGATATAATGAAGAAAAATATAGAAAGATATACAGCCTTCAAAAACATCCGCATTCCTATTGCTTATAATGGATACAACTCTATATCACAAAAAGTAATGGATGGCCGATTCCTTCGTGGTGATGCTATTATATATACACAGGACACATACAAGGATATGATCAACAACTTTGCCAGTCAGTATGCAGAATTCTTCGACTACCTATGCGATGAAAACAATTACCCGATTGCTTTTCATTGCTACTTAGGCAAAGACCAGTCGGGGCTGGCTACATTCTTCCTGCTCAGAGCACTCGATGTACCTATGGATATAATAGAAGACGACTATATGGCTTCAGATATGGTGATCGACCGCACAAAGCTGGTAAGGAATGCTGATAGCCTTTCAGAATCGCGGCAAGAAGCTTTCACAATGCTTTCACGAACAGATTTAGCATACTTGAAATATGGTATCTCCTGCATCAGAGAAAAACGGGGATCGGTAGAAGACTACATGCTCCATGAATTGAAGCTGACTCCCGAGAAGAGGAAAAAGCTGAAAGCAATATTACTGCACTAAACGAAACAATAAACTTATATAATAACGAGACTTGGATGCAATCAACGGCAAATCCAAGTCTCATTTTTGTATTTGCTATAGCCTGTTATTTTACCTCTACTTCTATAATCGAACTTATATCATCCAGCTTTCCATCGATTGTAAATGTCACATCTCCGGTCTTTTTATCTCTATTCCAAACAAGCTTGAAATCTACATTCAGCCACTTCGCCGACTTTATGTTAGGAATGTTTAATGTAACGGATGGAGTATCTTTCTCCAGAATGTGAATATAATAGGTCTTGCCCTTATTGGTTATTGCTCCCCACGATTGAGGAAGAGTAAAGCCTTGCTTTGTACCATATATAGTATATCCGTACTTATCCATCCATTCTCCCATTTGTTGAAGCCTTTCTACACATTCCGTCTGAATCTTTCCATTCGGCATTGGGCCTACATTCAACAACAGGTTTGCGCCTGTCCCAGCTGTACGGATAAGCAAATGCAAAAGTTCCTTTGTCGATTTATATTTATCATCAGTAATATCAAATCCCCAAGATCCATTTATGGTCTGACATGTTTCCAACGGAAGTTTAGACACCTCTTGTCCACTCAGCCCTCCTTTATTTTCGCCCGGCACATCACGTTCAAATATCTGATAGCTCTCACCCTCAAAAGGAGGTAAGTGATGATTGTTTGCTATCAAACATTCAGGTTGTAGGTGATGAATCAGTTCATATATTTCAGGGTAATGCCAATCAACATAAGTAGACTGATCTGTTCTATTTTCATGTTCTGTCTGATCCCAATGACCATCAAACCAGATACCGGCTATTGGTCCATAATTGGTTAACAACTCAGTCAACTGCGCCTTCATAAAATTAATATAGCTGTTCCAATCACTTTTTTCTGTACGTCCCGATCCTTTTCCTGTACGTCCTGTTTCATACTGATAGTCGGAACGCATCCAATCCAGAATCGAATAATACAATACAAGTTTCATGTCTTGTTTATGACATTCATCAGCTAGCTGCCTAACAATATCCTTGCCATAAGGGGTATTCATTATATTCCAATCCGACTGCTTGGTATCCCAATTACTGAAACTATCGTGATGACGAGAGGTAAACGCAATATATTTCATACCTGCGCTTTTAGCTATCCGAACCCACTCTGCCGCATTAAATTCCTGCGGATTAAAGAAATCTTGGAGTCGCTTATATTCATTCGTTTTTATCGGGCGGTTGTTCATCACCCATTCGCCATCACCCAGCACGCTATAAGGTCCAAAATGGACGAACATACCAAAGCGGGCATCTTCAAACCACTTAACATCGGGTTTTCCGGCTTTCGTTTGTGCGGACAAATTTGCCATAACGAATATTAAAGCAAACAATAAAAAATACTTCTTCATTTTGTTTTTATTTTAGACATTAAGGTCATTCTCAATTTAATTAATATGAGCTTTTTATATACCTGAGGTAGATACAAAAATAAACAATTAGAGTGTCACCCACTTCTACTTTTCCGATAAACCAATAGTACAAATTCGATATTATCTATCACCTATATTTCTCAATATAGTATAAAAACGATCGGCAAGCGTTTAATTATAAATTGTTATATGTCTCTCTGTATTCGCTGGGAGTCTTTCCTATATGATGCTTAAAAACCCTGTTGAAATAAGAGATATTATCCAAAGACAGCTCCATTGCCACATCCCTTATTGGCATATCGGTAGTAAGCAGAAGTAGTTGAGCCTTTTCTATCTTTTTCATGTTCACATATCTGAGGGGTGTGCAGTTCATTTCTTTCTTAAATACCCGAATCAAATGATCTTCGGAAACACAAGCTACATTTGCAAGCTCGGCCAATGTAATATCCTTCCCTGTATTTTCATGTATATACCTGAGTGTATTGCTTATGCGCACATCTTTATTATCCGATTTAGTTTTAGCTAATGTGAAAAATCTGGATATAAGCTGATACAAAATTCCTTGCGTTTCATATCTCGAGTGTATCGACATCTTGCTGTTATCTGCCACATACTGATCAAATGTACGAGGGTTATCATACAGTTTGGGATCATAATGCCTCAAATGCCTTCCCGGATTGATTTCAAGCAATCGCTTGTTGAGCATTAAGCCTAATGAGTCGGATTTAACTTCTATCGGAAAATCGTATTGATCGAATATCGATTCCTTTCTCACCGTTTCTTCATAAAAGTGAATATAGTAAAGCGAAAAGAAGCTATCGCACTCATTGTCGTGCATTGTAAACGGAGGAACAAGATATAGATGATCCGGTTTCAGAGAAAATGGCTCTCCGTTGATGTATGTGATCGCTTTGCCTCCGGTTACATAATATATACGGGCAAAAGGACTATACACTGACTTCCAGTTCCAGTTTGCATTTAGCTCCGAATAACCGACATTCAGCAATATAAATTTAGGTCTTTCTGCGGTTTTAGACATACAGGTTGTCGTTTTTATTTCCCGATTTTATGCAAAGATATTCATTTATTAGGAGAAATTTTCAGTATAAGTGAATGTAAACTTTTAATAAGTACTAAAAAGGATTTATATTCGTCTTTTTCGGATTACCTCAGCATGCTATAATCTTTCTATTAACTAATTAAAAAAAGAATCACGTATTTGTTGCATTAGAAGAAACGCTATGTTGCTCTTTTTACGCTGTGGTTTGAGAAAAAGGTGACAAAAGTGACACTTTTCAGTCCGGTCGTATTATGTCACCTTCTTTCACTTCGCTCCTTTTCACTTTTCGGTACAGATGGGGCGGAGGGAGGCAATAATCTCTGATAAAGACATATTCCGATTCTTCTTTCTTTTGGGTTACTGTTTCGTCGTCCTCTTCAATCTGTACATCCTGCAAATTATCAGAATGCGATATTTTTTCGGTCGGTTCAGAAATAAACTCTTCCTTTTCTATTTTCTTTTCGACTGGTACATTATTATTCATCAGTTTTTCACGCAGCTCATTCAAACTATCTCTCGTTTTGGGGTCTTGTACGATTATCGTTAAAGGCTTGTGCTCTTTGTTCTCTTCTTCCTTTGTTTCGTTGTGCAACAATACCAGCCTGATAGCGTGTGTATCGGGGGCATATTCTTTTTGTCTGACTACCCGGGTTTTCAGTACTAGTTTTTCTGGATTCTCTTTGTCAGGAACATAGGTAGTCCGTATCTCGGTGAGTGTATAACCTTCCAGCTTTTTCTTTAACGATCGGCGGGCAGTGATTGCCAGTGTCTCATCCCTGCTTTCAATTGCCGCTTCTATTGCTTTTCTAAATTCGGGTTTCTTGTCTCTCCATTCATAGAATGATTTGCGCGTTATTTTCAGGTGTTTGCAAATTTCTGTGATAGAGTATGTGTCTTCTTCTATCAGCGAGACAATCTTTTCTGCCAGTTTTTCAGTATACTTTGCCATATCTGTTATAATAATGTTATTTATAATAGATAATTATTTAGAAAAGTGATGAATAAGTAGGGGCAGTGGCTTGTCTCTGCCCGTTTATATTCGGGCGATCACAAGGGATCGCCCCTACAGTTGCCAGAAAAATGAATTGATGAGAGAATATACAATATATCGGGAATGTGGGGCAGCGGTTAGTATTATTATGAATATAAATATTATCTTTAACATTCGAAAAAACACCCTTAAAGTATCAGAAAACAGAATTTATTAAAAATTAAAGCGAATGCGAATTATTTATTTTTGTTTTTTCCTGAGTATGTTAATATGCCCAAAACTCTTCTCTCAGGAAATAAACCCAAACATCTTATACAAGATTGTTAGCCCCTCAGGTTTTGTAGTAGATAACAGAGACGTGCACGACAATGCCGCATCTCTTTATTTGTCCAAAAATGAAAAGAGCAGCCAAGGGCAAGTGTGGAAAATAGAAAAGTTGACAAACGGTTCTTACATGATCTCCAACCCCTTTATTTACAAAAGTATTGACAACAACAATACGACAACAGGGAATGGCAACCCAATCATTCAGTGGGACAGTAACAAGTCAAACATAAACCAGCAATGGCAATTGAATGTAACAGGTACAGGTGCTTTTGCCATCATTCATAAAGCAAGCCAAATGGCACTGGCTTTCACCGGAGAGGATGCCATCGGCGCGCAGTTGTCGCAACTTCCAAACTCTTCTCAAACATGGAGGCTGGTTCCTACGAATATCAAACCGCCTAAAGAGGAAAAGTTAAAACCAAGTAAAAACGACTGGGAGAATGAAACAATCTTTGCAATAAACAAAGAACCCGGACACGTAACTTATATCCCCTTCCCTTCTGTAGAAAGCCTTAAAAAAGATAAAAGCTTCGATAAACCGTGGGAAGAACCGTCATCATCCTTGTATTTATCTCTGAATGGTGATTGGAAATTTCATTGGGTAAAAAAACCTTCGGAACGTCCTAAAGATTTCTATAAGACAAACTATGATGTTTCGTCTTGGAAAGAAATACCTGTGCCTTCCAACTGGGAAATGCACGGATACGGAACACCCATCTATACGAATATAACCTATCCATTCAAGAATAATCCTCCATTTATACAACCGCAAAAAGGATACACCAACGAGATAGAAGTAAATCCCGTAGGATCGTATCGCCGTGATTTTTCTATTCCGGCAGATTGGGATGGCAAAGAAATCATCTTACACTTCGATGGTGTATACAGTGGAATATATGTATGGATCAACGGTAAAAAAGTAGGCTATAGCCAAGGTGCGAACAATGTTGCCGAATTTAACATTACAAATTACGTTAAAGCAGGGACAAACACCATTGCTGCCGAAGTTTATCGCTGGACGGATGCTAGCTATATAGAAGATCAGGATATGTTCCGCCTGAGTGGAATTCATCGTCCGGTGTACTTATACGCAGCACCTAAAGTACATGTACGTGATTACTTCTTACAGTCAGATTTTAAAGGTGATGATTACAGCTCTGCCCTTTTCAAAGTGAAAGCTTCGATAAAGAATTATTATAAAAAAGCATCTCAAGCGACAACTCTAGGTGTATCACTTTTAGATACTAAAGGCAAGGAGGTTGCAAACATCACACAACCTGTTGGAGCATTGAAGGCAAACCAAGAACAGGAATATGATATACAGGCAAGTGTTACGAACCCTTCATTATGGTCTGCCGAAAAGCCGAACCTTTATACTGCAATCATTACCCTGAAAGACAATAATGGAAATGTATTGGAAGCAATGTCCTCGAAGTTTGGATTCAGAAAAATAGAGATCAAGAACAAACGTGTTTATATCAACAATGAACAGGTTTTCTTTAAAGGAACAAACAGGCATGACATTCATCCCAGATTCGGAAAAGCGGTGCCTGTAGAATCGATGATACAGGACATCGTGATGATGAAACAACATAATCTGAATACAATACGCACGAGCCACTATCCTAACGACCCAAGGATGTATGCGTTATACGATTACTACGGATTGTATGTAATGGATGAGGCCGACCTCGAAAATCATGGAAATCATTCGATAAGTGGTATGCCGAGCTGGATTCCTGCATTCAAAGACCGAATAGAAAGAGTGATACAACGAGACAAGAACCATCCGTCCGTCATCTTCTGGTCTTTGGGCAATGAAGGTGGAAATGGCGACAACTTTGATGAGATGTATAAAGTTGCTAAGCTGCTCGATCCATCACGCCCCGTTCACTATGAAGGCAAGAATGAAGTAGCCGATATAGACTCTCACATGTATCCCGATTTGGCACGTATGGCTGCTTTTGACCAAAGAGATACCGACAAACCTTATTTCTTGTGCGAATATGTTCACTCGATGGGGAATGCTCCGGGCAACATTGCCGAATATTGGGATTATATAGAAAACAAATCGCAACGTATGATAGGCGGATGCGTTTGGGACTGGGTAGATCAGGGATTGAACATGTACGGAAAACCGGACAATCAATATTACCTAGGAGGTGATTTTGGAGACAAACCAAATGACTTCGACTTTGTATGTAACGGATTAACAACTCCCGATCGTAGAGTTACAGCAAAGCTGCTGGAGATAAAGAAAATATATCAATACATCAAATTCCGTGAACTATCGTTGAATACAGGCAAAATTGAGATTGAAAACAAGTATGACTTTACCAATCTGAATGAGTTTAATATAAAATGGGAGGTTCTTAAAGATGGGGTTAAATCCGAATCGGGAACAATGCCTTCAATAGACTTAGCACCGAACCAAAAAACGACAATCACTGTCCCATATAATAAAAATCTAGATGCCGGAAGCGAGTATCTATTGAATATATACTTCACACTAAAGAACGATACGAATTGGGAAAAAGCAGGCTACGAAATGGCGTCAGCACAGTTTGCACTGAACGGCAGACAGCCTTTATCTTCGGTTGATACATCATCTATGAGTGACGTACAAGTGAGCACACAAGGTGACAACCTTGTAATAGGCGGCCGTAATTTCAAGACTGCATTCAACTCACAAACAGGCATAATGACTTCTCTTCAATATGGAGGAAAGGAAATGATACACAACCAAAGCGGATTTAACCTCAACTGGTATCGTAGTGTGAATAACGACAAATACACCGATCAGAACTATTATACGACAGAGAATGACAAACCGATGTTCAGTTATCAACTGTCGCCGGACAAAAAATCTGTAACTATTCTGTCTGCCACTACAGCTACAATAAAAAGTCCGAAGGAAGTAAGAATCCCATATACTGTAAAGTATACGATCTACGGAGATGGAACAATTGATGTAGATGCGAATTTCACGTCGCCTTCTGCGGGATCATTTGTTCACCGCTTAGGCTTGCAAGTCGTATTGCCGGAGGGAATGGAAAATGTCCGTTATTATGGACGTGGCCCTCACGAAAACTATTGGGACAGAAAGGTTTCTGCATATATAGGGCAATATCAGACCACCGCAAAAGGAATGGAGCAAGAGCACTATGTGAGAGCGCAAAGCATGGGTAATAGGGAAGAAGTAAGATGGGTTACCATCACAGACCAAAATAAGAAAGGGATTAAAATCCAATCGAAAGACAGGTTAGGATTTAGTGCTCTGCATTTCACCGATCAGGCGTTGTGGGAAGCCGTGCATGATTTCAAATTGAATGAGATCCGTAAACCCGAAGTTTATTTAAGTCTGGATTGTATTCAACAAGGTCTAGGTAACGCAAGTTGCGGACCTCTGCCACTGCCGCAATACATGATTCCGGCTAATCAGAACCTAGGTTATTCGTTCAGAATACAAGGAGTGGAATAAGCAAACATTAACAGAATAGCAAAGGCTTGTAGTGAAAATTCATTACGAGCCTTTTTGTTTGGAGGTATGACGTATTGTGAATACTCTATAAAATATTTGTAAATCTACATTTTAAATCTTATATTTACTCTTAACCTAAATTAAAAACGATTCTAAAGAAAGGATTGCGTATGAATATACTTCTCGTTTGATCATTAAGAAAATACAATTTCTTATAGTTTGTAACATATTAAATGCCACTGATTATGGAAAGGTATAAGAAATATAGAACAATACAGAAAGCTTCATACATCGTGTTTTTCCTTTATTTGCTAATTCTCGCTTTAAGTAATTTCAGCTTTAACGGAAATGTAGAATATATTCCGTACTTTATAATTATTCCGTTTGTCGTTTATTGTATAACAATGATAACAACTGAGATTCTGATATATAAGGAAAGAGAGGCTTTTTTTGATACAAAACAGAGCCAGCTGAGCAAAACAAATCTGAGGAATGATAGAATAGACACATCTACTTTATCGAAAATCTAGAAATAAACAAAAGAGGAGATTTTTAAGAAATCTCCTCTTTTTCAATTTATCTTCGTTCGTTATAAACTCCAAATTCTGCTATAGTTGGAGAGCCCTTAGATTCCTCTATTGATATGCGAACTTTATTTCCCCATACCTTATCAAACCTATGTATTTTAATGACATCCGATTTTGTGCCTGAAAAAATAGTCTGCCATTTTCCATTATGGAGGTATTCCAATTTATAAGATTGTATATCGTTATTGTTATTTTTCTCAGTTATTGTAATCATATTGAATGGCTGTTCATTGTTGCCTAGCTCTATTTCCAGCCATGGTTTGCTTACCAATGGATTTGACTCCCATCCTGTTTTGAAATTATCATCATTCGCAAAATCCATGAGCTGCATATCCCAGCTCCAACTCGAATTTGCCGGCTTAAACTTTGCTATATTCGAAGAGATAATCGGAGCTTCATTTTTGGGCAAGTTATTTAATGCTCCTTCATTTTTCCACAATTTACCTATCCGGCGAAAAGCGGCAACAGCATTATCGTCGATCAATCCATCCCTGTTCGGAGCAGCGTTAAGAATAAAGTTGCAATAGACCTTATTGAATGGTATTATATTGTCGTTAACCAATTTCACCGGATCTTTTACTGGCGTTTTAGGAAAATCTTCTTTCCAAAACCAAGCCGAATTTATTGGCAGACAAGACAGAGCAGGCAGAGAATTGCTGTCTTTAGAAATATGCTGACCAGCACCTTGTTCATACGATTTTATATCTGTATAAAATAATGCCTGAGTAGGATACTTTGCTGCATTCAGATCCATCACAAGGCAATTGGGTTGCAAAGACTTGATCAGATAGTATATATCTTCGAAAGGTATTTCGTCGTAAGAAATGCGTGACCACGGAGCATCCCACCCGTCGATTATCAGGGCTTTTATTTCGCCATAGTTGGTAAGGAGTTCTGTCAACTGAGCTTTTATCATATCTATATGCTTAGGGCTAATAAAGCCCGGACGTAATTTATGATGTGTATCCAGGATGGAGTAATACAACATTACCCCCAGACCTTCTTTTCTGAAAGCATCTACGTATTCCTTTACAACATCGCGCTTCAATGGGCTATTCATCACGTTATAGTCTGTAGTCTTGGTATCCCAAATGCAAAAGCCGCTATGATGTTTGGTGGTAAGGCATCCATAAGTCATGTTGGCTTCTTTTGCTGTTTTGGCCCATTGATTACAATCTAACTTTCGAGGATTAAAAATTGAGGGTGAAGCATCAGGGTCGGCCCAATCATCACTCATAAAGGTAGGGATATTGAAATGGATAAACATTCCAAAACGCAGGTTTATAAACTCTTGCTGGAGATCGGGTAATGATTTTACTTGAGAATAGCCGGACAAAATAAAAAACAGGCTAAGAATTAATAATGGGCATTTTTTCATAATAAATAAAGGGTTTTAATTTATGCGAATATAAGTATTTTGGAGAAGGATGAAACAGAAAATAATATAGAAAATTCATAATACTTTTGAGCTATCTATATTGATATTATTTTTTGTTATATTTTGATCTGTTATGAAGACTTTTTTAAGAATGAAAAAATTAAATAAAATATATTGATACATTTTTTTGATTAACTTCGCACTATTAAGTAAAAAAGTCTGATCCTGTTTCATAAGCTCTTTATGATATGAGAAAACTCCCAATCATCCTATTTTTATATTCTCTTGCTACTATCGTATCTGCAAACGATATAGGGAACAGTTATATTAATGAACTGAATAAAGCAATAAATAACAAAAAATACTATGATGAAAAGAAAGAGCAAAAGATAAATAGCCTTAAACAGCTCTTACACATATCAGATCTCTCTCTTGCACAAGAATATGATATAAATTTCAAACTGTCGAAAGAATACAGGAAATACAGAATGGATTCGGCAGTTTACTATATGGAAAAGAATCAAGATATAGCGAAGAAGTTAAATAGCATGGACGTTATCAACGAAACCAATCTAAACTTGTCGCTATTATACTCTGCAACAGGAATGTACCTCGAAGCAAAGGATATATTAAATCATATTGACAGAAAATCATTATCCGGAAAATTAGTTCCACTTTACTTTGAATCCAATAGTCAGTTTTACGGACATTATGCGCAAAGCAATGACAGGCACGCTTATTTTCAGATAAATGAAGCTTATAGAGACTCATTACTCACAGCCTTAGACTCTAGTTCTGTGAGGTATCGAATAACATATGCCGAGAAAATATTCTATCAAGGACAAATAGAAATTGCCGAAAACCGCCTTCTGAAACTCATGGATGAAATACCGGAAGATGACCCGGATTATGCTTTTGTGGCATATCTATTGGGGAAAGTCTATGAGAATAAAAAGAAGCAGGACCTGCAAAAAAAATATTTTGCTCTTTCAGCCCTATCGGATATTAAAAACTCAATAAAAGATAACGCCTCCTTGCAAAGTCTGGCGTTGGTTTACTATGAAGAAGGGGACATAGATCAGGCTTATAAATTTACCAAGTCGTCTATCGATGACGCTGTTTTTTGCAATGTAAGATTCAGGACGATAGGTATTTCAGAGTTTTACTCAATTATTAATACAGCCTATCAGGCGAAAGAGGCAAAACAAAAAAGTAAACTACAATTATACCTTATACTTATTAGTATCCTCACCGTATTCCTTATCGTTGCTGTGATATACGTCTACAAACAAATGAAGAGAGTTTCGCGAATAAGGAAAGAATTGTATCGAGCGAATGTAAAACTGATCGACTTGAATCAGGGAATTACGGATACCAACAAGCAGCTCAAAGAGGTAAATATTCAGCTATCTGAATCAAATCATATAAAAGAGGAATATATTGCGCACTTCTTCGATTTGTGCTCAACATACATCACCAAATTGGAGGATTATCGCAAATCTCTGAATAAGAAGGCTGCGAATAACCAACTGGATGATTTGTTCAAAACACTAAAGTCAACAGCCTTTGTTGACAATGAGCTGGAAGAATTATATAAGAATTTTGATAATATATTCTTAAGTCTTTATCCTACATTTGTAGAAGACTTCAATACCCTTCTTATAAGCGAAGAGCAGATAGTTCTTAAGCCCGGAGAATTACTCAATACCGAATTGCGGATATTTGCCCTGATCCGTTTAGGAATAACAGATAGTGTAAAGATTGCAAGCTTCCTTCGCTATTCATTGAGCACCATCTATAACTACCGCACCAAAGCCCGCAATAAAGCCGCTGTATCGCGTGACGAGTTTGAGAACTTAGTGATGAGAATTGGCATTATACAGAGAAACAGATAAGTTAAAACACCTTAAGATCACTACTTTTTAAGCCTACAGCACAAACACCAATATACTGTAATACAGAAATATAAGCATATCGAAACACTACTTTTTTGGTTCAAAAAAAAGTTACAGGCATTTATACCCATAATTTTGAGATAATTAATACCGGAAAATAAATATTTCCTAATCAATAATCTAAATTTTTATAATACCATGGCATGACTCTCAGTTATAACCTCTAATCTGTACATTTTACAGTAGTATTAGTATACACTATTATGTAACCAAAAATCCAAAATCACATTTAAACCTAAAGAAATCATGGAATGTAATAAAAAACGAACAAGTAAACAATTCTTGTATAAGATTTGTCTAATTTTTGCTTTGTTGGTTTCCGGTACAGTAATGGCTCAAGATGTAGTAAGCATCTCGGGTATTGTTACCGACCAAACCGGAGAACCTATTATCGGAGCTAGTGTAGCTGTGAAAGGCACTACTACCGGAACAATGGCTGATGTTGACGGAAAATATTCTATTTCTGCACCAAACAACGCTACACTTGTATTCTCTTATGTGGGAATGAAGACTAAAGAAATTGCAGTAGCGGGCAAAACAACTATCAACGTCACTTTAGAAGAAGCATTACAAAATCTGGACGAAGTTGTTGTCATCGGTTACGGAACTCAGCGTAAAGCCGACCTCACCACATCTGTAGCCAGCGTATCTGCCGACGAATGGGCAGACAGACCGATTATATCGGCACAACAAGCTCTTCAAGGGAAAGCAGCTGGTGTACAAGTAATACAACCATCAGGAAAACCCGGAGTAGGGATTCAGGTTCGCGTGCGTGGCGCTTCTTCACTTAATGCAGGCAATGACCCGATCTACGTTGTAGATGGTATCATTACGAATGACATTACCAACATTTCTCCAACTGATATTGAGAGCATGCAGATATTGAAAGACGCTTCATCTGCTGCTATCTACGGTAGCCGTGCAGCAAACGGTGTTGTTCTTATTACAACCAAAAGAGGAGCAAAAGGAAGAACTCAGGTAGACGTGAATATGTATGCAGGGTTCTCAAATGTTACAAAAAAAATAAAAACACTTAATACAAATCAGTACTATGATTTGATGAGTGAAATCGGCATAAGTGTAGACCGCACAAATCAGAATTATACAGACTGGGCCAAAGAAATGTATGGAACAGGTGTTCAACAAAACTATCAGGTTTCTATTTCGGGCAGCACAGATAAAACCAATTATTATGTGTCGGGAGGCTACCAAAAAGAAGAAGGTATTATTTCTCCTGCCGACTATGACAGATATTCTTTCAGAAGTAATCTTTCTACCGAAGTTAAGCCTTGGTTCAAGATTGCATCAAACCTAAGTTTTGCTCGTAATTCACGCATGGATGCAACAGACAATGCAAACTCTGGTCGTGGCGGTGTTATTATGTCTATACTCAACACGCCTCCATTTATGCCTATATGGGATCCTGAAAAACCAGATCAATATTCGACAAATCCATTCCAATCGTCATGGGAAAATCCTTATGCGCAAGCAAACACTTATGACAAGAACCAAGAATATCGTTTTATGGGTAATCTGGAATTAGATTTCACCCTGCTAGAAGGACTACATTTCAAACCTAGATTCTCAGTAGACTATACTTCACATACTTGGGATAAATTCATCGATCCGATTAAAACTCAATATGGACGTCAAGCGAATGGACGTGGAGAACACGTTGATGATGGTTATTTGACATGGCAAAGTGAAAACGTGTTGTCTTATAGTAAGAAATTTGACGATAAGCATAATTTTTCTGCTTTGGGAGGTATTACTATGCAACGCTACAGACACAACAACTCTTACATGTCTGTTGAGGATTTTGTAAAAAATACAACATTCAAAACAATGACTCTGAATATGGCCAACAAAATAAATAATGCTTATACATCTAAAGATGGTAACTCATTGATGTCTTATTTGGCCAGAGTACAATATGATTATGAAAGCCGTTATTTATTCACTGCAAATTTCCGTGCAGATGGATCTTCAAAACTTTATCATAAATGGGCCTATTTCCCTTCACTATCTGCAGGATGGCGTTTCTCTAGTGAGAAATTCTTTGCACCTCTAACCTCAGTCGTTGACGATGCTAAATTAAGAATCGGATGGGGACGTAATGGTAACCAAGGAGGTATCGGAAACTATGACCTGTATGATAAATATAATATTAGCAAACAAGAAACCACAGGACAAGGACCTGCCATAACTCCGGGAAGACTTGGAAATCGTGACTTGAAATGGGAAATTACAACTCAATATAATGCAGGGTTAGATTTATCATTGTTCAATTCGAGACTAACAGCAGAATTTGAAACATATTATAAAAAGACTACAGACCTTTTATTATATATTACATTACCTTCTACAGTAGGAGCATCATTACCGATGCGTAATGACGGAGAGATGGTAAATAAAGGGTTCGAATTTAACCTGAATGGACAGATACTAACAGGTGAATTTAAATGGGATGCATCTCTTAATATGTCGTTTAATAAAAACGAGCTTACTAAACTAGGTTTAACTCCTCAGTTTACTGTAGCTAATATAGAGAGTAATGGCGATGATGTAATCATGATTAAAGAAGGACTACCTTTGGGTGCATTCTACGGATACGTTGCAGAAGGAGTTAATCCGGACACAGGAAACATCATCTATAAAGACCTGAATAATAATGGAGTTGCAGGCGTAGACAAAGACGGAGTGATTGATTCAGGAGATAGAACAATTATCGGTAATGCACAACCTGATTTCACATTCGGATTTACACATAATTTCTCATGGAAGAATTTCACTCTGAGTGCATTCTTCAATGGATCTTATGGCAATGACATTTTCAACGCCTCAAGAATTGATTCGGAAGGAATGTTCGACTCCAAAAATCAAACTACAACTGTATTAAATAGATGGGTTCGTCCGGGTATGATTACAGACGTACCAAGAGCAGGGGCTCTTACCAATTCATTAAACTCTTCACGCTTTGTTGAAGACGGTTCATTTATTCGATTGAAATCCCTGACTCTATCTTATGCATTCAATCAAAAAACGTTAAGACCATTGGGTCTATCTAAACTGAGTGTATATGGAACAGTAAACAATTTGTTTACATTAACAAAATACAGAGGATACGATCCTGAATTAAGCTGGACAAACAGTGGTAATGCAGCACAGTTAGGTATAGACTATGGAACTTATCCTCAATCTCGTACATTTATTTTTGGACTTAATTTAACATTCTAAAAATTGAATACAATGAAATACAATATAAAAAATATAATATTAGGAACAGTTACATGTATGGCCCTTGCTTCATGTAATAGTTTCCTTGATGAGTCACCTGATTCGGAACTAACAAATGAAAACTGGGGATCGGGAGGTAAAGACCATTCTACCGAATATACCACAGCCACTCAAATGGAACAGTTGCTAACAGGTGCATATAATGATTATGCTAACGAATTTTGGCAACTAGACTGGTATATAATGAATGATGCCCAATCGGATAACGCTTATGCCGGTGAACCGAAAGAGATGACCATGCAATTTGATGAGCTTAGAGTTTCAGCTTCTAATGGTGGTGTAAAGCGCGACTGGGGATATCTATATTCTCAAATATCGAAGGCAAATACAATTATAGAATGGATTCCTAAAATTAAAGATACTGCTCTAACAGAGCAACGTAGAGGCCAAATAGCAGGTGACGCTCATTTTATGAGAGCATTGTGTTATTTTAATCTTGTTCGCATATATGGAAGTGTGCCTTTAATTACACAGTATGTACCTGAAATAAGCATTAGCAATATTGATACTATATACCCATTGTTGTATCCTAAACAAGAAACTGTAGAAAATATCTATACCCAGATTGTAAATGACTTGGAATATGCCGAAGCAAACGTGATGGATTATTCAGCAAACAAGTTTAAGATTACCAAAGCGCTTGTACATCTTATACAAGCACAAGTATATGCTACCAAAGACGGTTTTGAAAATACAGACTGGAACAAAGTAAAACAGTACGCCAAAGCGGTTGTAGACGATACTCGTTATGGATTAATGGATAACTACGATGACTTGTTTGCCGTTGCCGAAACACCTTCTAACGGAGTCCTTCCTAGTGTAAATCTGGTAAATGAACATTGCAAGGAATCCATCTTCGAGGTAGATTACAATAGCTGGTCTACTTTAGGAAACTGGGGAGCACAGATGTTCTACGGCATCGACTGGAAAAAATTCAATACACCAAGTCAGGATTTGTACAAAGCATTCACTTCTGCGGGAGATGTAGTACGTAGAGATGCATCTATCATGTTTGGAGATGTTACAGGTAAATGGACAGACAAGTATTGGCCTTCTAACAAATATCCTTATTGCTATAAACTCAGATCTCAAGAGGCCGGTAATATCGTTATATTCCGTCTTCCGGAAGCAATATTATTATTAGCCGAAGCAGAAAATGAATTAGGGAATATAGGTGAAGCAAAAAATCTGGTAAATAAAATCAGAAAACGTGTAGACTTGGCTGACACTCCGGCTAATACGAAAGATGTTATGCGCTTAGCGATAGAAAACGAGAATCGTTTTGAGTTTGCTTTCGAAGGAAAACGCTGGATGGATCTTAAACGCAGAGGTCGTTTTATTCAGGTAATGAGATCCGCTTCCGACCATCAGAACGCATATGCATCTCGTCTGAATGAAAATAAACTTGTGTGGCCGATTCCTCAAAGCGAACTAGACCTGAATGTTAATCTTGTTCAAAACCCTGGCTATTAATCTATAAATTAAATGCAGAAAAATATGAAATCTATATATAAAGCAATTATGTGCGGATTGTGCTCATGTATTCTCCTCGCCTCATGTGAGGAAGAAGATACAAGAAAAGTATTTCCGCATTCAACACCGGTAATTGAGTCGGCGGCAATCAATCCTTCTACATTTTCTTATGGGGATTCTGTTACTATCACGGCGAAAGTTTCTGATCCTACGACTCCTCTTTCGACATTGGAAATGAAAATGATAGTGAACGACGTGCTTGTTGCACAGCAATCAATACGCACTGCTGGTAATAGCACCGAAGTATCTTCTAAATTTAAGGTTGCCTATACAAGCGAACTGCCGGAAGACGCAAGCGTTGAAGTTCTTTTAACCCTAACGAATGTTGAAGGAGATCAAACGACAGGTACTATCACAGGAGTGAAAGGAAAAAGGACTTATTATAGCAAATTATATCTTGTACTGGATAATGGACAGGTAATTACCTTAACTCCTGAAGCTTTGAAATCTGATAAGTACAAATCATCTGAACTTAAGCTCAAGGCAAATAGTATCCGTTACAGAATTGCTGAGAAAATTACTACAGATAATCAGATCGATTTCTCAGGACATGTATGGGGAAGTAAATCAGGAGCCGTTCAATTGGTAGATGAAACCGGTGACTATATTACTACTGCGAACACAAGTATTGACTATATTACAAATATTGTATTTGACAACTATAAGTTTACAACAAGCTTAGCCGGAGACAAATACAATCCTAACGACCTTGTAATAGATAACTTTGGCGATGTAACAGCGAGTGGTGAAGCATTTAAGAAACTATCACGCACATTTGAGAAAGATCAGGAAATAAACCTATTCGCCGATCTTGCTTCTACAGATATTGTATATGATCTCAATTACTTTGTACGTACAGCTGAGGATAAGATCAAATTTATTGGCGACACAGGAAGCTATGATCTGTATTATAGCGAAACTCGCAAAGTAGCCATAATAGATCCTTCGGTAAGAGAATATCCAAACGTATTGCTTGCCGCCGGAGAAGGTCTTGGTTATCCGTCGAAAGTGAAACCCGGAGCACATACAACATGGGACTTCAACGCCCCATTGCAAGCTATTGTTTTCCGTAAAGTGGCAGCAGACACATATCAGGCTGTAGTCTACTTCGATGCATCTAAAGCGAACTTCAAACCATTTGAAAACAGATCATGGGCTAATGAGAAGAAATCAACAAACTTCACGATGCCTTCTATATTGGCCAAAGATACAGATTTAGGGAAGACTGATGGTAACTGGTATGCTGCAGAAGGAGCGGTATCAGGCAACTATAAAATAACGATCAATCTGGCAACTAAGGTAGTTACAGCAGAGAGTGTAACTCTTCCTTAAATTAAGCACAACTTAGATCCTTATTGGCCTGTACGAAAAAAGTACAGGCCAATAATAAACGATAAAAAAACATGAAAAAATATTTAATACCTGTATTATCTCTGCTTCTGGCTATAGCATGCACCGATCATAATACCGATCCGGGATCAACAGATGATGATCAGAATGGGCCTACGGAGAATAATGACGTAAGAATGTGGCTGACTACTCAATCGAAAGTTTATATGATGAAAGAACTTCCGATCAAGTATTCGAATGACATTACAGACGTTGTATTACGCCTCGATCCCACTGTGAAATATCAAACAATAGATGGATTTGGTGGTGGTCTTACAGGCTCGTCGGCATATCTCCTCCAACAAATGAGTGCCGAAGCTCGGGCAAAGGTTCTCAAAGAGCTGTTCGATCCGAAAGAAGGTGCAGGATTAGAAAGCTTAAGGCTATGTATTGGGGCTTCCGATTTTTCGATGGCATTATATACATATTGTGATAAAGAGGGAATAGAAAACTTTGCAATTCCTGAAATAGACAAGCGTGATTTATTACCTGTATTGAAAGAGATACTAGCGATTAATCCTAAAATTAAGCTGATAGCGAGCCCATGGTCACCTCCGGCATGGATGAAGAGTAGTGGACAATTAAATAAAGGCAAACTTAAAGGACCTGAAGTATATGATGCTTATGCTACCTATTTTGTAAAATATGTAGAGGCAATGAAAGCTGAAGGAATTACAATTGATGCTATTACATTGCAAAACGAAGCCGATTTCGAATCAGGCGTGCACCCTTCTATGAAAATGTCATGGCAGGAACAAGCAGAAATAATAGGAAAATATCTTGGCCCTAAATTCAAAACGGCGGGTATTACAACTAAAATATTAATACTAGACCACAACTTCGACATTTATAGCTACGCAATCAACGTATTACGAGATGCTACCGCAAATCAATATATCGCCGGAACAGCATTTCATGGTTATGCAGGGAATCCATCGGCTATCAATCCTGTTAAAGCAGAATTTCCTGATAAAAGTATATACGAAACAGAATTATCAGGAGGAGGATGGAATACAGGTACAGAAATGGAAACCCTATTCTATTATCTTACAGACTTTCTTGTACCATGTATACAAAACGGATCTAGCAACTATATGATGTTCAACGTTGCGCTTAATTCGCAACATGGCCCCGTTACTCCGGGAGGAGTATTTTGCGAAGATTGCAGAGGAATTGTAACTATAGATGGAGATGTATATAAGAAAGAGCTCGAATATTATCTATTAGGGCACTTTGGTAAGGTATGCCGAAGCGGAGCAAAAATGATTAGTACTTCATTTCTTGGGACACTTCCTGATGGAGTTACAGCTACTGCTTTCTTAAATCCTGATGGCAGCAAAGGCCTTGTGATTGTCAACAAATCCGGCAATAGTATTAATCTTACAGTAAAAGATCAAGCAACAAGCAAACGGTTCGTGTACAACGTTCCGAATTTGGCTATTGCGTCATTTATATTGAAATAAGATTGTTTGGTGGAGTCTGTATAGAATTCATTCTATGCAGACTCCTTTTTGAAATTTGAATAATTTAAATGCTCATGAAAAAAATTGTTTACGCAGCGCTTTTCTGTTCTATCCTATTCTCTTGTACCGAGAAGAAGGAGTATGTAGAAATATACACTACTACGGCAGATAAAGAAAAGACAATGCAAAAAGACTCGGTAGCGTTTTCTGCTAAATCAGACACAAAAGCTACTGACAATATAATAACACTATATCCTGAAGAGAAATATCAGGAAATGGACGGTTTTGGTGCAGCCATAACCGGGTCAAGTTGTTATAATCTTTTAAAGATGACAGCCGAGGACAGAACTACACTACTGAAAGAAACATTCGATCCGGTGAATGGGTACGGATACAGCTATATCCGTATATCACTGGGGGCTTCGGACTTTTCGTTAGACGAATACACATATTGTGACAAACCGGGAATAGAAAATTTCGCTATGCATGAATATGACAAACGCGATCTGTTTCCAATTCTGAAAGAAATAAAGGCGATTAATCCGGATGTGAAAATTATGGCCTCACCTTGGTCTTGCCCTAAATGGATGAAGGTAAACAACCTGCAAGAACTAAAACCTTTCGACTCTTGGACAAGCGGACAGCTAAATCCTAAATATTATCAAGATTATGCTGCCTACTTTGTAAAATATATTCAGGCAATGGAAGCAGAAGGCTTCAAGATAGATGCTGTAACAATACAAAATGAGCCGTTGAACAGAGGTAATTCCATGTCTCTATATATGACTTGGCAGGAACAACGAGATTTTGTAAAATCTGCATTAGGCCCGGCATTTGAAAAAGCAGGCATAAAAACTAAAATATTGGTGTATGATCATAATTACAACTACGATGAAGATAAAGCCGAAAACTTCGATCAGAAACAATATCCATTGAAAATATATGAAGACGCGGATGCTGCAAAATATATCGATGGTGCTGCTTTTCATGCCTATGGAGGTGATAAAGAGGAGTTGCTGAAGATTCACAACAGCCGTCCTGACAAGAATTTATATTTCACAGAAATGTCAATCGGGCTTTGGGGTGAAGGATATTCATTTGCAAAAGACTTGATGTGGAACATGCGTGAGGTTTGTATCGGTACGATCAACAACTATAACAAAGCTGTTATCATGTGGAACTATATGCTTGACGACAAGCATGGCCCCGACCGTCCGGGCGGATGTGATATTTGTTTGGGTTGCATCACGATAGACTCTAACGATTATAAAACAACAGACAAAAATAGTCATTACTATACAATGGCTCATCTGTCAAAAGTTATAAAACCGGGTAGCCATCGCATTAAGTCGGAAGGACAAACAATAGAAGGTATCTACTATTCGGCATTTGAAAATCCCGACAAAACCTATTCTATCGTATTGCTAAATGACACCCCTACACAGCACACTGTTACAGTACAACTTGGAAACAAATCATTCAGCTACAACGTACCGGCGAGTTCTGTAATTTCGTGCATTTGGAAATGAATCGGTTGAAATATTAAAAGCTGAATAATAAAAAGATTATATTTGCGACCAATTTTTGCAAAAAGAAGAAAATACTAAATTATTAATTACATACTTATGCTGAAAAGAGGAAAAACGCTGTTAGGCATCCTAATCATGGGAGCTATAAGCTTAAATATGATAGGGCAAAACAAAACGCCTATCTATTTAGATGAAACAAAACCTATTGAACAACGAGTTGAAGATGCGCTTTCCAGAATGACTCTGGAAGAAAAAGTCGCCATGTGCCATGCACAATCTAAATTCAGTTCGGCAGGAGTTCCCCGTTTAGGCATTCCTGAGAATTGGGCAACAGATGGTCCTCACGGTATTCGCCCCGAAGTTTTGTGGGATGAGTGGGATCAGGCCGGATGGACTAACGATTCGTGTATCGCTTTTCCGGCTCTTACATGTCTGGCTGCAACATGGAGTAAAGATATGTCTGCGCTGTATGGAAAAAGCATCGGAGAAGAAGCTCGATATCGTAACAAGAATATACTACTTGGTCCGGGAGTAAATATCTACCGTACGCCACTCAATGGAAGAAACTTCGAGTATATGGGAGAAGATCCTTATCTGGCTTCACATATGGTAGTGCCTTATATACAGGGAGTACAGGCCAATGGAGTCGCAGCATGTGTAAAACATTATGCTCTCAACAATCAGGAGATAGATCGTCATACAGTAAATGTAAATGTAGATGATCGTGCACTATACGAGATATACCTTCCGGCTTTCAAAGCGGCTGTACAAGAAGGAAAAGCTTGGGCTATAATGGGTGCATACAACAGATATAAAGGACAATGGGCTTGCCACAATCAATATTTACTGAATGACATTTTACGAGGAGAATGGGGCTTTGATGGAGTGGTTGTATCCGACTGGGGTGGAGTAAACAGCACAAAGGAAGCTATTTATCATGGCCTGGATATGGAATTCGGTTCGTGGACTGATGGACTGAGCGAAGGGGCAAGCAATGCCTATGACAATTATTACCTGGCAAAACCATTCTTGAAACTATTACAATCGGGAGAAGTAAAGGTAGAAGAAGTAGACAAAAAAGTTCGCAATATTCTTCGTCTTTCATTCCGTACTACAATGAACACAAAACGTCCTTGGGGCTCTTTTGGAACACCGGAGCATGCAGCGGCAGGACGCAAAATAGCAGAAGAAGGAATTGTATTGTTGAAGAACAACAACGGTGTATTACCAATCGATCTGAATAAAACGAAGAAAATACTCATAGTTGGAGAAAACGCAATTAAACCAATGACAGTAGGAGGAGGTAGCTCTTCATTAAAAGCTAGATATGAAATTTCTCCGTTGGACGGAATAATCAATCGTGTGGGAACACAAGCGGAAGTTATATATGCTCGTGGCTATGTAGGTGACCCTACAAGCGAATACAACGGCGTAAAGCTAAAGAGAGACCTTCACGACTCACGCTCAGCAAGCGAATTGATAGCAGAAGCAACAAGCCTTGCCAAGAACGTTGATTTGGTTATATTTATCGGAGGATTAAACAAAAGTGACAGACAGGATAGTGAAGGCAATGACCGCGAATCATTGAGTCTCTCTTATGGTCAGGATAAAGTAATTTCAGAACTGGCAAAGGCAAACAAAAACTTTGTTGTTGTAAATATCTCGGGTAATGCTGTAGCAATGCCTTGGATAAACGAAGTTCCGGCTATTGTTCAAACATGGTATAACGGTACTGAATCAGGTACGGCTTTGGCTTCAATTCTTACAGGTGATGCAAACCCTTCGGGAAAACTGCCTTTCACATTCCCTGTGAAGCTCGAAGACAACGGAGCTCATAAGCTAGGCGACTATCCGGGTGTAAACAAAGAAGCTACTTATAAAGAAAGTATCTTCGTGGGATACCGTTGGATCGATAAGGAAAAAATTAAACCTTTATTCCCTTTCGGACACGGACTTAGCTATACTACTTTCGAGTACGGAAAAGTATCTGCCGATAAGAAAGAAATGACAGCAGATGGAAAAATCACATTCTCTGTAAATGTAAAAAATACAGGGAGCAGAGACGGTGCAGAAATAGTTCAGTTGTATATAAGCGATCTGAAATCATCCCTTCCCCGCCCTGTAAAAGAGTTGAAAGGTTTTGAAAAAATAAACCTGAAAGCAGGAGAAGAAAAAACGGTGACTTTCACGATTGACAAGTCAGCCCTAAGCTTCTTTGATGCGGATAAACATGACTGGGTTGCCGAAAATGGTGACTTTGAAGCAATCATCGGTGCATCTTCAACAGATATAAAATCGAAGGTAGGATTTAAACTAAAATAAAATCCTTACATAAAAACAGGAAGGCACAGGTCAAATGATCTGTGCTTTTTTTTTGTATAAAAGCACGCAGAACCCTGCCATCAAATAAAACACTAGTAATAAACATAATAAATATAAGTATTTATAAATATTTACAGATTGTCCTCACATTTTACCATATAATCCTAATTATCAAAGTATGTCGGGAATTTACATAAAAAGCTTAAGCACATGTATACAAACGCATCATATTACCTCTAAAAAAATGAAAGGGCAAAATCTTTTTCGATTTGCCCCTCATACTGAATTTGTTTTGTAAAGTGTGTTGTGTAATTGAGAATAATAATTCAATTAACTAAGGTTGGGACCTCTGTTATGGAATTTAATAATATCAAAGGTAAGTGATAAATTCAACACATTGGTTAATATTTATAATTCCTTACCACAAGATATATAAACACATAACAAACAACAACTTACAATCAAATATAAGATTATTAGACAGACCTTTAGAAGTTTATACAGTTGGTTTATTACTTCTAAAGTCAGAGGGAGAAAGTCCCGTTATTTTCTTAAAGGATTGATAAAAAGATGTGCGGTTATTAAACCCGACATCAAAGGCTATAGCATCAATAGAAATGACATCAGACTTTTCATTTGATAAAATCTTTATAGCTTCTTTTACTCTATATTCGTTGATATAAGTATTAAAATTCTTCCCTGTAGTTTGGTTAATTGCTTTCGATAAATAATTTCTATTTATACTCATTTGTTTAGCCATTAAATCTAAAGTCAAATCAGCATTTTTAAAAATCTTTTCTTTCGAAACTAGTTCATGTACTTCTTTCATCAAAGCAACATCTTCTTGTGTAGGTTGCTCCTCTTCTATTGCTTTTTCTTCTGATTTGTCGTCTTCCTGTAATACATCCGCGGACTCATAAGAAGCATAAGGCAACATCTCGCTTGCCCACTCTTGATTTTTATATACCAAAGCCCTATATGCCATCCTATTTCTATGATACAATACGATAGAAAAGATAAACCCAACCGAAATAATCAGCATAATTATGCTTCCATAGAATATTTTGTATTTAAAAGCATCCTCCTTGGCTTTCATATCCTCATTCATTACCCGAGCCTTGGTCTCATATAAGTCTTGTTCAGCCTTTAGAAGTATCAGGCTACTATACTTATCCTGAAAATATTTATTAATCATCAGCGTGGAATCAAAAAAAGCAAGTGCCAGCTCTTTATTTCCCACTTTGGAATAATAACAACACATCAGAGGATACAATGATTGATAAAGATCTGTGTTTTCGGTTCTTCGTATAAATAGCTGAGTAGAATCTATTAAGGTCTTCGTTTTTTTAAAATCATTCTTCAAAAGATAGCTTTTGGCTAATTCTAAACTAACATCAGAAGCCAGCTCATAATCATTATCCATGAGCATCCGGTTTAGTCCGGCACGAAGATATGGGATTGCATCATCCGGCTTACCTCTACTAATCAAACATTTTCCTATATTACTAAGCGATACCGCATCGATAACCGGCTTCAGCTTTACATTATCTACACTAAAATATGCCGATCTGAAATAATACTCTGCCGAATCTATGTTTCCAATCAAATTATAATACGAGCCAATTGCATTTCGTGCCAACAAGTTGGAACGATCGAAATAATATTTTGGAGGCTTTAAAGCTTGCCGCAGATATGGGATAGCTTTATCATAGTTACGAAAAAAGTAATATGCCCTTCCTATTTGATAATAAGCATACCCTCTTCCGGGATATTCTTCACCGGTGATATTTTTTAGTTGTTCGTCTATAACGTAAGTTTGGGCAAAGGCTTTAGCATATAAAGAAGACTTCCAGTATATATTAAATATGGCTTCCATCGCCCTAATTTTCATTACCATATTGTTTTGTCTCTCTGCCTTTTTAACAACCTCTTCCATTTTGGCTATTTTGTAAGAGATATCATTATTTTCACCCACGGGTAAAACTAAAGCATACATATAGTCTGCTTCTATATCCAACTCTGATGAATTATACTTCTTTGCATCTTGCCTTACCCTTGATATTTCCTTAAGCTGTTTGTCTAAAGGAAGATAATTAAATATATCCTCATAATAATCCGACAAGTCATCCACGCTTTTAATAAATCCATGATGAGCTAATTTATAGAAAACAGAATCAGAGCAGAAGTAGTGCACTCTGTTGTATTGTTTCACGTATATACTGTCTATGCTAAAAGCATTGACGGTAGATACTGCTAATAAGAAGAAAAGAATCAGAAATAGTCTTCTCATCCTTGTGTAGTTTATAAGTTTATAGGGCACCTCTTAATTTGTGTTATTGTCTTATTATTTTGTTATATACCAAAATCAATGCAAAATAAAATAAATTTTGCTATTAACATAAGAAAATCTCAAAAAAATAGAATCTAGAGATATTCTGAAAGTAAAATGTTTTAAAACAACGGGGCTTTGTATCAAAGTAATGAAATAAATATATAATTTTGAAATATAAATGGAAAACAAAATAAAACTATCTGTGCTTGGCTTTTCTTTCAACCAGTCTCAATCCGGAACGTATGGACTAGTATTGGCTGAAGAAGATGGGTTACGCCGCTTAATGATCGTTATAGGAACACCTGAAGCCCAATCTATCGCTTTCAAACTACAGGGGTCAATCCCTCCTCGTCCATTAACACATGATCTCTTTCAGACTTTATTGGCACAGCTTGGTATTCTACTGCTCGAGGTGAATATTTACAAATATGAAGATGGTGTATTTTTCTCTAAAATGATACTGCGCCAGGGAACAGAAATAATAGAAATAGAATCACGAACATCGGACGCAATAGCAATTGCCTTAAGAACCAAATCACCGGTATATACCTCCGAAATTATTATGCAAGAACAGGCGGTTGTATTTGATGACAATACGTCGGAAGATAATGCGTCGGAAAACGAAAAAGATAATTTGGCACTGGATTATTCCTTATTAAACGAAGAAGAATTGGAGAGCCTTCTTAAAGATGCTATTGACGGAGAAGACTACGAACTGGCATCCTTGCTCCGAGACGAATTACTTAAGAAAAAAGATGACCCTAAGTAATTTTCGCAATTAGCTTATAATAAATACGCTACACCCATTATTTCCATAACCTAAACCTTTTTTAAGTTTTATAAGGATTCGCTTATGCAACGAAAAGCGTGTCCCGATCATCTTTTTAAAAGAAACAAATCCGGAGGTTTCTTTTTAGAGGTTGATATCACTCTTTGAGTAAAAAATTATTTGTTAATTATAAAGAAATAAATTATGAAACTTAGAAAGATTCTAGGATTAGCTTTGTGCGCTTCTATTTTTAGTTTTGGTGCTATGTCGTGTAGCGATGACGACAATAAAGACAACGGTAATGATGTATCTGTGATTTCCGGCACATGGAAACATACAAAAACGGATGCCGAAGTAGAGGTTACTAAGCCGGAGATAAAAGAAAAAGTAGTAGCTGCGATTAAAGAAATGAATGATGCTGCAAATAATGTATATGCATTCAAACTCGACAGCACATTCAAAGCCAAGATAGCTATCAACAAGGAAATGGTAGAAATAGAAGGTAAATACACATTGAAAGATAATATCCTAACACTGAAGCATGAGCAAAGTTTACAAGCATTATCTTATAAAAACACTGATATTATTGCTTCGGAAGATGTAAAAGAAAAGGTTGCGGAAAAACTGGAAATAGACAAAGCCGATATCAAGAAAGCCATACGAGTTGATACATTCAGCAAGATAACAAAATAAAAAGCTGTTTGTCAATATTGTAAAAAGCCATTCTCTAAAAAAGGATGGCTTTTTCCTTTTATGTCAAAGTTTGTAATGAGTATAAATATGCGCTTAATTTTTCGTATTTTTGTATCCATTTTTTAGAACTATGGCAGCAGAAAAAAATATTTTCATAAAAGGAGCAAGGGTTAACAACCTAAAAAATATAGATGTCGAAATCCCTCGAAATAAATTTATTGTTATCACAGGTGTTTCGGGTTCAGGAAAATCTTCTTTGGCATTTGATACACTCTATGCGGAGGGACAACGCCGTTATGTAGAGAGCCTATCGTCATACGCCCGTCAGTTTCTTGGCAGGATGAACAAACCCGAAAGTGACTATATTAAAGGGATTCCACCTGCGATAGCCATCGAACAACGAGTGAGTGCACGCAATCCCCGCTCAACAGTAGGGACATCTACAGAAATATACGAATACCTGCGATTACTATTTGCCCGCATCGGAAAGACCGTATCTCCGGTATCAGGCGAAGTGGTGAAAAAGCATCAGGTAAGCGACATTGTAGAAAAGATGCTCTCCTTCCCCGAAGATACCCGTTTAGCCATATTGACTAAGATAATCCTTCGGAACGACAGAACACTGACCGAACAGTTGGAGATATTACTCAAAGAAGGATTCTCCAGAGTTGAAATCTCAGGTCAATTTGAGCGGATAGAAGATTTAATAGCCTCAAAGAAAGAATTAAACCCGGATAATCTGCTTCTTCTGATCGACCGCCTTACATGTGATAAAGATTCTGCCAATATCAGTCGTTTTTCGGAATCCATAGAAACAGCTTTTTACGAAGGAGAAGGGGATTGTATCGTCCGCTTTTATACGGGTGATAAAATCCAAATGTTCAATTTTTCTAAACATTTCGAAGCTGATGGAATTCAATTTGAAGAACCCAGCGATCTGATGTTTAGCTTCAACAGTCCTGTAGGTGCTTGTCCTGTATGCGAAGGATTTGGAAAAGTAATGGGTATTGACGAAGATCTGGTTATCCCCAACAAAGGCTTGTCTGTTTATGAAGATGCTGTCGTATGCTGGAAAGGTGAAAAAATGAGCGAATGGAAAAAGGAGTTCATCCAATCTGCAGCCCGCTATGATTTTCCCATACACAGACCTTACTTTGAACTATCGGATAAAGAAAAAGACCTATTGTGGCACGGTACTATAGGACTACATGGGATTGACGCATTTTTTCAGATGGTTGAAGAAAACCAGTACAAGATTCAATATCGTGTTATGCTGGCTCGCTATCGTGGAAAAACTACATGCCCTTCGTGTAAAGGAGCACGGCTAAAACCTCAAGCTCTGTATGTAAAAGTGGCAGGAAAGACAATCGCTGATTTGGTTCTGATGCCTATTACAGAATTACAAGAGTTTTTCCAGAACTTAGAATTGGACGAAACAGACGCTGCAATTGCCAAACGCCTATTGACTGATATAAATGTACGAGTTCAGTACCTCGTTAATGTAGGACTGGGCTATCTTACCTTGAACCGTCTTTCGAATTCATTGTCAGGCGGAGAGAGCCAACGTATCAATTTAGCAACATCTCTCGGCAGCAGCCTTGTGGGCTCGTTATATATATTAGATGAGCCAAGTATCGGCTTGCATTCCAGAGATACAGACCTGTTGATTAACGTCCTGCAAGAACTAAAAGCCATCGGCAATACAGTGGTAGTAGTGGAGCATGATGAAGAAATAATACGTGCAGCAGACTATATAATAGACATAGGCCCTAAGGCAGGACGCCTGGGAGGAGAAGTCGTATATCAAGGAGATGTCGATGGACTTCGCAAGCATACCGACAGCTATACGGTACGCTATCTGAATGGAGAAGAGAAAATAGAAGTTCCGAAAATTCGCCGTAAATGGAACAATTACATTGAAGTGAAAGGGGCACGACAAAACAACCTTAAAAATATCAATGTAAAGTTTCCTTTGAATGTAATGACCGTAATAACAGGGGTGAGTGGCTCAGGAAAATCATCGCTGGTTACGGATGTGCTCTATACAGCATTAGAGCGTCATTATAAAGGAAAAGGAGACCAAATCGTACAATACAATGGACTGGAAGGTGATCTCAACTTGATAAAAGAAATCGAAATGGTCGATCAAAACCCGATTGGCCGTTCGTCTCGTTCAAATCCGGTTACATATATCAAGGCTTACGATGAAATACGAAAACTCTTTGCCGAGCAACCGCTTGCCAAACAGATGCATTTTACTCCCGCTTATTTCTCTTTCAATGTAGAGGGGGGAAGGTGCGAAGAGTGTGCCGGTGAAGGCAAGATTCTGGTAGAGATGCAATTCATGGCAGATGTCATGCTCGAATGTGAAGTATGTAAAGGACGAAGATTTAAACAGGATATACTCGATGTACAATACAGAGGCGTAAATATCTATGAGGTATTGGAAATGACAATCGATCAGGCGATCGAATTCTTTGAAGGGGGAAAAGGCAATACCGAAAAGAAAATAGTGAAACGCCTGAAACCGCTACAAGACGTGGGTCTAGGTTATGTCAAACTAGGTCAGTCTTCTTCCTCTCTGTCGGGAGGAGAAAATCAGCGGGTAAAGCTTGCGTTCCATTTAGCCGATGAGAAGCCGGAACCGACTTTCTTTATTTTTGACGAGCCAACCACAGGTCTTCACTTCCATGATATAAAAACATTACTGAAAGCCTTCGATTCTATGATTAAAAGAGGGCATACAATAGTGATTATAGAACACAACATGGATGTAATTAAATATGCCGATCATATCATTGATATTGGCCCTGAAGGAGGAAAAGACGGTGGAAACATTGTTTGCGAAGGCACACCCGAACAAGTGGTTGAATGCAAAGAATCTTATACAGGTCGCTTCTTGAAAGAAAAATTGAACCAATAATAAAACATATATATCATAAAAAAGAAACAGTAAATAGTTTATTTACTGTTTCTTTTTTTGTTCATTTATAATAGGTTGCTGTTCTACTTTTACCTGTGTCGAATCGCTGGGCAATGGTGTTTGTGCGGCTCCATTTTCTATCTGTTGCTGCTGTACCCTACGCCTTCTCGGCTTGAAAGATTGGAACAAGCGCTTCAATGTTGCAGCCTCTTTACTGTACTCTATCCCTACCCCTTGCGTAGTAGGTGCTTGACGATAAAACTGATTATTCATATGGCTATACGCCTTGAGAGTCCACAAAGAGCTTAATTGATATTCTAAATCAAAGTCGCCAATAAAAGAATTGTCAGCAGATGTTGCATGATCTGTACGCATTCCCAAGTTTGTATTAAAGGTCAATCTATCGTCCAAGAATTTACGAGAAAGATTCACACTCATGTCCATATTCGATAATGAGCCGTCATCAGATTCTACATTGGCCCCTATTTGCCACTTATCGCCCAGCATGTTACCCACCAATGCCGTCAATCCTGCCGAAAGGGTACTGGAAGCAAGTGACGACCACAAGCTATTTGTGAAGTTAACACCACTATTTCCCATACTTGAATAGAATGATCCCGTGGCAACTAAGGACGCAAACTGTCGCACCCTTTGCTCATCGGTACTAATCAAGCTGTTTATCCTCTGTCTTGTGTCGTCATCAGCACCCGGAAGGCTAATATTATAAGACACATCCATCTTATCTATATTGCCCGTTATTTTAAGAATACAATCAACATCTACCTTGGTTGTGCTTCCATTAAGGGCAAAGCTATTGTCCAAAGTATTCAAGTTGGCTCTTACTCTCCGATAAGCGGTTATATTAAACTTCGTCTTCAAAGGATCTCCTGTAAAGTTGAGCTTACTACCATCCTGTATCTTAAAGTCAAGCTTTTTTATTCCTTGCAGATTTAGCCGAACAGAGCCGTCACTCAGTGTATAGTCTCCATACGCAAACATATTTTCACTCTGCATATCATATGTAAAATCTATTCGTCCTGCTCCTTTGGCATGCATTTGATCTCCTGTAAGCGGATCAATAACTATCCCCAGATTAATATCCGGCGTCACATCGAGCCTGACTCTCAACTTAATAGGAAGAGGGGCGTCTTTCACGATATTACCAATCGTGTTTTTCAATCTTTCTTCGGGAACATTTATATAAACAATACTCTTGTAATCAGAAGCTTCTGATCGCTGAGGCAATAGAATATTCAGAGTTGAATTTTTATCATTCTTTATCTGCATATCCAAATTTATATTCTTTTCATCACCAGTTATTTTCACCTGCCCGGATGCAAAAACCCGCCCATAAAACAAGCTGTCTGTGCGATGCTCGGTATCTAGTACCATCAGCTTATCCATCCGCATATCAAGCTGATACTTCATATCTCCAAAATTCTTGTGAGTTAACGTAGCATTTACATTAGCCGTATTTCCTCGACTATCTTTTAAGGTAAGATTATCAAACCCTATCTTATCGGGACTAACACGTATAGTATCGGATATGGTATAAACTACATTCGTATAATCCACTCCTATCTGAGTATCGTTAAACCCGAGAAATCCCCGAACTTTAGGAGCTTTAGTCGATCCTTCTATCATCAGATTGGTGCTGATACTTCCATCTATCTTGTTTAGCATATCGGCAACAAATGGCTGCATCCATCTGAGTGGCATTTGCTGCATTCTGACTTGCAAATCGAGAGAATCCTGATTGGTATATACTGTACCATCTACCTCGGCAAAAGTTTTATCTCCTTTTGCCAATATAGCATCTAACCTTACCCCTCCGTAGCTATCACTCCAATGGCTATCTACAGTCATTGTTCCCAAGGTATCTGCGAATATTACAATATCTCCTATTTCCAGATTACGTGTATAGAGTTCAGGTTGATCAAGCATTTTTGTCATCAGTACATTTCCATGTATACATCCTCGGATATTTTTTATGTCAAATGCTTCTAACAATTCCCCTATCTCAGCATGGTTGAAATCAATATTCAAGCTATCCCCTACTTCTTTGGAAATAACTCCGTTCAATCCGATGTATTTTTTCTTGTTGACACCTATTCCCAAATTGTGAACTTCGGTACGCTCTCCTTTATTCCAGACTTCTGCCGGAAGTAGATTTAGAGCCAGCTTATCTATCATTATATCAGACGGGCTGACCTTCAGATAAGAGAGTAATTCATTCTTGTCATCTCTGCTAAACTGTGCTAATACATCTACTTTCCCGCCAATATCTATATTCGTTTTATCACTCATTACATTGACCACAGAACGCATTACATTATTTGCCCCCCTGACATTTAAGGCCAATGAATACATACCTTTTTGCATAAGAATGTCACTTCCGGCGGAAATATTAAAAGCAGAGTCAAGATTAATTACATCAATGGTCGTACTTTTTATATCATATTCTCCAAATTTGACATATGGAATATTTCCTTTGGCGGTGATTACATTATCTATTGTATTTATCCTCCCGCTTATGCTTGCAGGTTCAATAACATCAACAGGCAGTGATAATATCCGACCCAGTTCTTCGGTGTTATTCGCCGTTAGATTGAAAGTGAAATTATTCTGATCTTTTTTTACCCTTCTTACTTTTGGGAAAACTGCCGGAAGGTACTTATTCATCAATTCAGAAAACTCGTCCGAAAGAGACGTGAATTTATATTGTCCATCAATATTAGCGGTAAGAAGAGAAGATGTCAGTTTTATAAATTTATCATTCTCTGTCCTTTTACCCATTTCCAATGTAAACTTTCCAGGCTTGAAATTAAAATTAGCATCGTACAGATTAAGACTGTCAATTACAGCTTTTCCCTCCATCTGATCTATATCCAACCCTTTCATACTTCCTTCCAGCACAAGGGATAAACGTGGATTAACCCAGTTTTCATCTTTATAGAAGCGATCGATATGCAGGGTGTCTACTTTCAGTCTCAGATTAATGTCGGGCACTCGTGCTTGGGTCATACTTGCCTTTGCATATACTTTCCCTACGGGAGAATTTATATTTGCCGATGCTCCCATTTCTGAAGCATTATAATAAGCATCGAAAGGAATATTTCGATAAGTATCTTTTCCATACTGTATAGATGCAATTTCACCTTGCAGCTGTGCTACCAGTGGCCCTTTTTCTGCCTGTCTTGCTCTCACATCTATCTTAGCAGATAAACGCTTCAACCCCAAAGTATCTCCCAGCAATTTGCCTAGATTGAAGTTCTGGGTATTTAATGTTGCAGCAACATTGAAGCGTGAAAATATACTATCTGCTCCTCCGCTTGCCTTCGCCGTGATAGCTCCCTGACGACACCAAGCCTCAGCATCTAGCTTAAACTTGCTCAATTGTCCCTTTACATTTCCTTTCAGGTAAAGATCTCCAAGCTCCCTGAATATGTCAGGAGCTATAAAAGTAGAATCTCCAACTCTCGCAAAAGAAGTGACAGCCGAGGTAGAAGCCTTGAATTTATCGATCGAAAGGAAAATATCGGCACTTCCATATCTCTCATAATTTGAGATTGAAGCCTTTGCTTCTAATAATGCATCATTGCCATAAGCAATATTTATATTTTCAACATTTACGGCAGGTAATGTTCCTTTAATAGTCGTAGAGAGAATAATATTATTCTTTAGAAACTTCAACTGAGGAAGAAAAGACAATAAGTCAATCGGAGATATCTCAGCACTCTCTGTTTGAACTTCAAATTCGGACGTGGATAAGTTATACCTCACTTTATCGGCTCTGAGATGCGAATTAGGTAGGTTTAAAGATAAATTATCTACCCAAAGTTGCGATTTATCCGAATAGAGCTGTCCCTCCAGCGTTTTAATTTCAAGACCGGTCATTTCTTTCGCCGAAAGATTATTTAATGCAATATCCAATCTATCAGGGTCAATAGAATTCAGATCGAGATTAATATTCAGATCGTATAATGAGATATGAGAAGCATTGAATAGGTGGGGCGTTACCGAGTCGGAAAGAACATCATAATTCAGCCTGCCATTTTTTATATCAACATCCGTGATGACAATCTTCAGTGTACTTTTTGTTGTATCTGCCTTAACCGTATCTCCCGAAAAAGCATCTATAATAAACTGAAAATTGAAATCGCTAACACTATCCTTTTTATTAACGTTGATAAGAAAATCATCGAGGCTTATACTTGTAATGGCTAGTGTATTGCTCTTAATTAATTGCCACGGACTTAGCTTTACATCCAAGTGTTTGGCATAGAGCAATGTGTCTTTTGCCTGATCTTCTATATATATGCCATTTAGGGTTGCATGATTGAACAGGCTAAGGCGAACTTCATCGATGGAAACTTCTGTTTTGAGTGTATTTTTTAGAATATCTACCGCATAGTTAGCAACTTTCTGCTGAACAAAAGGAATAGAAAGAAGTACATAAAGAAGAATATTAAGTCCTATCAGCGATAGAACTATATACATCAGAATTTTAAAAAACTTCTTTATCAAGCTTTTCTTCTTCGGTAATTCTTCCTTTATATGAGTATTCTGGTCTATTTCCTCCATACTTATTTTATTTCAGCTTCTGAATCCATTCTTCCTCATTAAATCCGACCAAAACAAAATCTTTTCCTACTACAATCGGACGTTTTACTACCATTCCGTCAGAAGATAGTATGTCTATTAATTCTTCTTGCGATGCTGATTTCACCTTATCTTTGAGATTATTCTCTTTATAGATCCTCCCTGAAGTATTGAAAAATCTGGAAATAGGAAGTCCGCTTTTCTTTATCCATTCAGACAATTCTGCCTTCGACGGGTTTTCTTTGGTAATGTCTCTGCTATTTACTTCTACATTATTTTCTTTAAGCCATTTAGCGGCTTTTTGGCAAGTACTGCATTTAGGGTATTGTAAAAAGAGTGTTGTTGTCATTGTATATGTCATTTTATATTTGAACAATATACAAAAATAAAAGTTTACGGATGAATAACGTAGTTTAATTAGCTAAAGTTGACTTCTCACGTAATAATTTGTGTATTTTTGTACCTAAAATTAAAAATTACAGCATGATACAATCAATGACTGGTTTTGGCAAATCAACTGCTGAACTTCATAAAAGGAAAATTACTGTTGAAGTAAAATCCTTAAATAGTAAACAACTCGATTTATCGGTACGTTTACCAAATCTGTATAAAGAGCACGAAATGGAAATCCGCAATCTACTATCTCGCCAACTAGAGCGAGGAAAGGTAGATTTTCTCATATATATAGAAAACATAGGCAGCGAAACTGCTACACAGATCAATCAAAGTATCATAGAAGGATATTATAATCAGATCAAAGAATCTTGCGAGAAATTGGGAGTTGCTGTTCCTCAAGATTGGTTTCAGGTCTTGCTACGTTTACCTGACGTGTTGAAGTATGAAGCACAGGAAGTAGATGAAGAAGAATGGCTTATGGTATCGAATGTTATCAGCGAAGCAATTGATCAGTTGCATGCATTCCGTAAGCAGGAAGGCGCAATGCTTCAGAAGCTATTCGAAGAAAAAATATCTAACATAAAAACCCTTCTGACCGATATAGAACCGTTCGAAGCAGAACGTGTAGACAAAATAAAAGGTCGTATATCAGAAGCCCTACAAAAAATAGAGGATTTCGATTATGATAAAAACCGTTTCGAACAGGAGATGATTTATTATATCGAAAAGCTTGATATAAACGAAGAAAAGAATCGTTTGAACAACCACCTTAAATATTTTCTGGAAACAATGACATCAGGATCAGGACAAGGTAAAAAGCTTGGTTTTATCGCTCAGGAAATAGGACGTGAAGTAAACACGATGGGCTCAAAATCGAACCATGCCGAGATGCAGCAGGTTGTTGTGAAAATGAAAGATGAGCTCGAGCAAATAAAAGAGCAGGTGTTGAACGTATTGTAAGGAATAAGCGATAGAATGGGCAAATTAATCATCTTTTCGGCTCCTTCGGGTGCAGGCAAATCAACTATTGTAAACTACTTGCTTTCGCAAAATTTAAACCTCCGGTTTTCTATCTCGGCCACAAGCCGTTTGCCTCGCGGAGAAGAAAAACATGGAGTAGAATATTACTTTCATACACCCGAAGAGTTTCGTCAGAAAATTGAGAATAACGAATTCCTTGAATACGAAGAAGTATACAAAGATAAATTCTATGGAACGCTAAAAGCCGAAGTCCAAAGAATCTTTGATAATGGCGGCAATGTAATCTTCGATGTCGATGTGGTAGGAGGATGTAACATAAAGAAATACTACGGAGAGAAGGCGCTGTCTATATTTGTAGAACCGCCATCTATCAGTGAATTACGCAACCGACTGATAAGCAGAGGAACCGATTCTCCCGAGATAATAGAGGCACGGGTAGCAAAAGCAGAATATGAAATGACCTTCGCTTCTCACTTTGATGTCATTATCAAGAATGACAATCTGGAAGAGGCAAAGGCAAAAGCATTAAAAGTAGTAAAAGAATTTCTTGCAACATGAAGATAGGCATATTCTCCGGCTCATTCAACCCTATTCACGTAGGGCATCTTATTCTGGCAAACTACATTGTAGAATATACCGATATAGAAGAAGTCTGGCTGCTAGTAAGCCCTCTTAATCCTTTAAAATCGGAGGATGATCTCTCGGATAAATATGTACGCTTAGAAATGACGAAGCTGGCTTTAGAAGGATATCCCAAAATAAAGGCGAGTGACTTCGAGTTCGATCTGCCCAAACCATCATATACAATCAATACACTGGATGCTTTGAAAGGAAAGTATCCCGAGCATGACTTCACGCTCGTTATTGGAGCCGACAATTGGGCTATTTTCGAAAGCTGGCATGAAACGGATAAGATTCTGGAGAATTATAAGCTTAAGATATATCCTCGCTTAGGCTTCCGGATAAAAATACCCGATAGGCTAAAGCAAAAGGTAGAAGCGTTAGACTCGCCAATCATAGAAGTATCATCTACCTTCATACGTGAGGGTATAGAGGCTGGTAAGAACATGCGTCCTTTTCTTACAGAAAACGTATATGACTATATTATAGAAAAAGGACTATATAAACACTATAAAAATGAGCTATAAGGAAGATTTATCGAAAGACTTACTGATTCGTCAACAACGCTTGCAAAGTACCATGCAGTCGATGAATATTGAAGGCTGTATATTGACTACTGCCGTAAATGTATTCTACATGACCGGAATGGTATATAATGGTTACTACTATTTACCGATAGAAGGACAACCGGTACATTTCGTAAAGCGCCCCGAAGATGTCAGTTTCGATAATACGATCTATATCCGCAAACCCGAACAGATAACTGATGAGCTAAAGAATCTCGGACGCTCTATTCCTCAATCCGTCTTGATTGAAACAGATGTGATTTCCTTCGGTGAATGCAGCCGTTTACTGAATACATTCAGTCTAAAGGAAGCTGCCAATGCATCTACCCTGATGCGTAAAGTACGCAGTGTAAAAACCGAATTCGAGTTGGAGCAAGTAAGACTTTGCGCCCGCAAGCATGAAGCCGTTTACAAGATGATCCCTTCTGTTTATAAAGACGGCATGACGGACATAGGGTTTCAGATAGAAATAGAACGTCTGATGCGCTTGCACGGATCATTAGGACTTTTCCGTAGCTACGGTGAAAACATGGATATCTACATGGGCAGCCTTCTTACAGGAGAAAATGCAGAAGCCCCATCTCCTTTCGACTTTGCTCTTGGCGGAGCCGGAACAAGCCCCATTTTACCTTTAGGTGCGTCGGGTCAAAAGATAAAGAAAGGGAATACCATTATGGTAGATATGGCCGGAAACTACACCCCATGGATGACAGATATGACGCGTGTGTTCTCTGTAGGTAAGACTCTTGATTTGGCTTACCGCGCACATCAGGTCTCTATAGAAATCAGCAATAAGGTAATGGACATCGCAAAGCCCGGCGTAAGCTGTGCCGAGTTATACAATATCGCGATGGAAGCAGTGGTTAAGAACAATCTGGAACCTTACTTTATGGGAACAAAACAGCAAGCTAAATTTGTTGGTCACGGTGTAGGATTGGAGATCAATGAGCCTCCCGTACTAACCCCTCGTTCGAAAGAATTGCTGGAACCAAACATTGTTTTTGCCCTCGAACCTAAATTCGTAATCCCTGAAGTAGGAGCTGTAGGTATTGAAAACACATACTTGGTAACTCAAGATGGCCTTGAGAAGTTGACAATATTGGAAGAAGAAATTATAGAACTTTAATCACGATTAGTTACGCCGACTTCCTCCTCTATTTAAATATATATAGGGCTTAGAGCAAATGCTTTAAGCCCATTTTTTATCTCACACCTTCACTACTATCAGCTCACAGCTTTATGCTTACTCCTGCGCCGATCGTCATATACCGAAATAAATCCGAACATGCCACAAGCAGAAGCGATTAGCAATATAGGAGCAAAAAACATGGCAGACTGCAAAGCATCTTTCCCTGCTGCAAAATAGACTACTAAAGCAACTATCGCAATCAGGGCATACATCACACCAAAAATGGCAAACATATTCCCGATGAAAGGGCTTGAGCTTTGCACTTTAGACTTCTCATGCATTAATGCTCTTTCGGCTTCTATCTGATGCATGATCCTGTATTTAAGATTGTCGCTTGCTTTCATTCTAGTGCCCGAAAGAAGCTCTCTTATTTTATCATCCTGCATATTCATATCGTTGTATTTATATTTTTTATTATTATTCATCAATTCCATATTTTAATATCTCTAAGAGGTTTCGTACCGCATCATCTGTTCCAGAATATCTGCGAAACGCTTTCGTGCCCTATGCATCTTCACTTTCACATTTACATCCGTCAGCCCGGTTATTTGTGCTATTTCTTTCACCGAGTTATCTTCCAGATAGTATAATGTGAGCAAAAGCCCTTCATCTCTAGGCATCTTATCCATAGCCTCATTTACAATAGCCTTCCTCTCGTTATCCTCTACCTGAGACATTGTATCCCAATCCGAGAAAGAATTATCCAAATCAATCTGTTTATAATCAACAAACTCTGTATTGTAAACCGTATTACGGGTTTCTGTAATTGCCGTATTATAAACAATTCTGTAGAACCAAGTCGAAAACTTACTGTCAGCTCTAAATGTATGCAAATTATGAAAAGCCTTAACAAAAGCATTCTGCACAATATCTTCTGCATCCTGCCTGTTACCACACACACGATAGGCTATAGTTATAGCCATATCCTGATATGTGTCTACAAAATACCCGAAGGCAGACGTATCTCCCTTCAGGACTTTGTGTATAAGTTGCTTTTCATCCATCCTTATTCAGCGTCTTCAAATTCTTTTTTGTCTTTCACCACCAAGTAAAACACAACGTAAGCAAGACCAAGGAACAACAGCACGCTACTACTTATTACAAGATATTGAAAATCTAAAGAAAGAGCAAAGCTTGGTGCGATGAAAACCCCTAAAGCCAACCCGATAGCGATTCCGACACACAGAAAACCATTGCGAAGAGATCTGTATTTGTTCGGAGCTGTTTTTACTTCGGGCGGAGGTATAATCCCTTGTTTCGCCAATTCCATACGAACTTTCTTATCTGATGATAAAAGTTTTAAAAGAACCATTCCACCTAAAACGACCGGCAATCCTACTGCACATAAAATTGCAATTATTGGTACTAATTCACCCATGATATTTCTATTTTTTGTTGTTAATAATCTGTTTTCGAATATATGACTACACATAGTCTCATGTGGTTACAGATTTTATGTAATATTTTTCTGAAATCGTTATTTTAACCTTTATCTCTATATTTTCCTACACAAAAGGTGACAATAAAACAAATCACAAAAATGCACACAAATATCTGATAACTAAAAATATAACACCAAATAAACAATAAAAAGGTGACAAAAGTGACACTTTTTGATATGTTTTGTACCTGTCACTTTCTACACACTAAAAAAGAGAATACAATATAAGACAATTTTATATTATTCTCTTTGTAGCTATTAAGCAAATACTAAAAGAAATTTAGAATTACTCCACCTAAAAATAAATAGCCGCAGGAGAAAACCTCCCACGGCTATATACTATATAATAGAAATCTATTAGTTCAGATTTAGTTTTTTGGCAAGAGCAGCTGGAACAGCAGTCTTGTTAACCATTATATTTGTTGTTTTGTACTTCACAAATGTTTCTGAAGCATACCATATTCCTTTATATTTCCCTGCTTCACCCCATGAGTTTTTCACAAGATAATATTTTGTACCATTCTGATCTTTTACAATCCCGAATATTTGCATACCATGATCGTCGGTAGTTTCTTGGCTATCAAATGCAGCCTGACGCATTTCTTGTGTAACCACCTTTTCTTTTACCGGACCTTGATCTACTTTTGCTTTCAAACGGGTAGTTTTTTCGCTTTTTGACAATCCTAACCAATGAGCCTGATCTGAACCAATGTTTTCAGGAGCCTCATCATCGGGGATAACAGCGATACCATTGCGGGTAAATCCGATTTCGCTTACATCCGAAGCCCATGCCACAGTGTAACCGTTATTTATTGCATTGTCTATTACTTGTATCATTTCATCCATAGGTACATTATACGACAGAGCCCAGCGCCAGTTGTCAGGTATTTCTATAGCAAACGGAGCATAGAACGGATGATGTGTGAATGAAGTGATAGACACATAATTTTTGCTTGTAAGCCCTAAAGATTGAGCTAAAGACTGCGGAGTATATGTTTTGCCTTTGTATTGGAATTCTTTTGGTACAGCACCCAGATAAGCATCCAAAACACTGTTGAAACCAACACCCCATACCGGAGAAATGCGGCTTGATTTCTTGTCGGCAATTCCTTTTACATAGCCACTCAATGCAGCTTCCAATTCACCATGATTATGAATAGTCTCACCATAGTTAAGACCGGCATACACTTCATTAGGAACTACGCCGTATTCATCTAAAGTTTCTACAACATCGGCAAATGCACCACCTTGTGCAAAGTTTAGATTACCTCCTACTCTTACATACTTATCCGCTTTATCGGCATAATTACGACGAACAATATACATCTCAGAAAGATCGTGATCTCCTTTGTTCATTTTAAGAAGCTCAGATTCAAGAAAAGCTACTCCCGAAAAACTCCAGCAAGTTCCGCTATTCCCTTGATTTTTGATCGATGTTATCGGGTTTTGTTTCACCACAGTGAACTGATACGCTGTGTTTTCTTCCTGAGCAAAAACAATCAGATTGATAAGCAGGAATAAAGGCAAAATAAGTAATTTTCTCATAACAAGTGAATGGATTAAAAATTTATTTAAAATTGAGCACATTATTGTTCTATTTCTCGGGTTACTTTATTCTCATCCCTCTTCAGCTCGGGATAGGCAACACGTAAGTGACGCATGCTGACCAACTTGTCGCAAAACACTTCTTTCACCTGTTCTATATCCTTAAAGGTAATCGGGGCATTCTTGAACAAACCATCACTCAGCTGAGAATCTATAAGACGGTTTACCAATTCGGTAATAGCTTCTTTCGTATTCTCCTTAAGGCTTCTCGATGCAGCTTCCACCGTATCAGCCATCATAAGAATAGCGGTTTCGCGCGTAAACGGATTTGGTCCAGGATAAGTAAAATCTTCCTCATCAACGATTTCGTCTGGATGATTATTTACATACGAATTATAGAAGTATTTTGCTTTCCCTTTACCGTGGTGAGTTTCTATGAAATCTATTATCTGTTGCGGCAAGTTATTCTTTTTAGCTATTCTTACCCCTTCAGCCACATGATCTATTATAATGCGGGCACTCTCTTTTTCTGTCAGTCCGGCATGTGGATCGATCCCTTCAACCTGATTCTCGGTAAAGAAAATCGGATTTACCATTTTACCTATATCATGATACAAAGCTCCTGTACGCACCAGCGTAGCATTAGCCCCGATACGATGCGCAGCGGCAACCACCAATGTAGATACCTGCATAGAATGTTGGAATGTACCCGGAGCAACCTCCGAAAGTTGCTGTAGAAGAGGTCTGTTTGTATTTGAGAGTTCTATCATACTCACCTCCGACATAAAGCCAAAGACTCTTTCGCAAACATAAACTAGCAGATAAGCGAAGGTGACAAATACAAAGTTGATACAGAAATAAATATACACCCTCGAATTTTCTTTTATCAATGCTATATCTCCTTCGGTACATAAAATCCAGCCCGTAAACGACACAATATATGTAAGGAGTATCAGAAGGGCGCATACAACCAGCTGGGAACGTTCAGAAAGATTCCGCAAGCTAAAGATACACATATACCCGACCAACATCTGAACTGTGATAAACTGAGCCATCTGAGCCAGAGGAAACATAATGGCACAGATCAATATTGTAATGGTATGTGTGGTAATAGCTGTACGCGAGTCTATAAATGTACGTATGAGAATGGTAGGTATCGCAAAAGGAATGACATACATCAGAGTAAACATCTTCGAGTCGCCCATTATTCCCGTTATCACCGGGAAAATAACAACCATAAGCAACATAAAGATGACATTCTTTTTATTTCTGTACTCCTCAATACGATAGAAACGGAGATAAATCATCAGAGCCATTACAAAGAGTGTGATCATAACCAACTCTCCCATGATAAGCCATCCCGGTTTAGACTTTGTTCCTACCTTTCCTTCTGCTTCTTTAATGTAAGAATCGAGAATATTTTTGAGGCGCGCATCTACGATCTCTCCCCTATCTATAATCTTTTCGCCATATTGTACTTCTCCGTCATACAAAGAAACCTGTTGCAGCATATCATTCTTGATACCCAACGACATTCTCTCATCGTATATAATATTAGCTATCAGATAATTGTTGAGATTAAAAGTTTTAAGACGTCCTATATCAATATGGGCAGGAGCGTCATCAATGATCTTTTCGTATGCTTGGCGTGGTGTATAAAACGATGCAATATGCCTGGTTGCAGCAATTTTGTTTGCTGTTTCGCTGCGAAGTATTAATTGCTTTTTATTCAGTTGCTGAATACGCTCATAATCTTCGGCAGAGATCACTCCGGCTTTGTATATTTCTGTAAACTTCCTGTTTATATAGGTTATATAATCCTCCGGAATACTTCTTGCCCTGGCATCCTGAACAACCTGAGATATTGCTTTTTTCTCGATTGTCGCATCTGCCAGATAATAGGGCTGATAAGTCTGCATGATGCTATCTTTCTCTTCTTGTATCTGTGCATCAGACTTATGTATATGAAACTTAAAGGGTGCTGTAAGCAAGCCGTATTGCCATGGCCGATTATCTTCATAACTGTATTTATATTTACCCTCGCGCGGTAAAAAATATACAATAATAATGATTGCAGCGATGAACAAGACAGATGTAGGTATCTTTATCTTGCTGATATAATAGTCGATTTTTGCCATAAAAACTATGGTTTAAATTACAAATCTACAAGATTATTTTTATTCTAAGAAAAGATACAGGCCAAAATCGAAGCCTCTAAAGATTGATTACCGCCATTACACGTTTCACAACCCCGGCATTGGAGCGTACATAATTACCGGCATGTAACCCGGCAGCATTCAGTGTTCCGTCATACTGAAGGAACTCATCCATCAAACCACGGAATGCCTGATAATCAGAAATCGAGTAACCTCCTCCACATTCTATCATTTGCTGAGCTTCACGAAACTTTTTAAAATTCGGGCCAAATATCACAGGTAAATCGTAAACCGCAGCTTCTAATATGTTATGTATACCAACACCAAACCCTCCTCCTACGTATGCTACTTGTCCGTAGCTATATATAGACGAAAGGAGTCCGAAATTATCAATAATCAAACAGTCATAGTCTGCCATCATTCCGGGCGTTGCCTTCGAATAGCGGATATGAGGACGTTGCAGGTTGCTTTCGATGTACTTCAAGTGGGCTTCATCAATCTCGTGCGGAGCTATTATCAATTTAAGGTCTGTAGTCATATTAAAGTATGGGATCAGTATATCCTCATCCTTTGGCCAGGTACTTCCGGCAACAAATATCTTCTCATTCTCAGACTTGGCTTTCTTCTCGAAAGCCTCGGCTATAGGAAGTTGCTTGGCCTGTTTTTGAATATCCAATACTCTATCGAAACGGGTATCGCCACAAACTTCAACATTTGTGATACCTATATTTGATAACAGTTTCCGGGAGTTTTCATCCTGCACGCATATACATGTATATTTTTTCAGCAACTTGCGCATATCGCTTCCATACCAACGGAAGAATATCTGATTGGGACGAAAGATCGCTGAAACCATGTACACCGGAATATTCCTTTTATAAAGCTGATTTACAAAATTGTACCAGAATTCATATTTTATAAATATCGCCATCTTTGGCTGAACAATCTTCAAGAAACGCTTTACATTCCGTTTCTTATCAAAAGGCAAATAGCAAACCACATCTGCCAGCGGATAATCTTTCCTTACTTCGTAGCCCGAAGGAGAAAAAAATGTAAGCAATATCTTATATTCAGGGTGTGTTCTTTTCAACTCTTCCATAATCGGACGACCTTGCTCAAACTCGCCTAAAGAAGCAGCATGAAACCAAATATATTCAGCATTTGCATCTATGTTCTGCCTCAATATCCGATAAGTTTGCTTGTGCCCTATAATCATCTTTCTGGCTTTCTTGTGGAAAGGAGAAATAAGACGGACAATCAACGCATATAGATATATAGCAAAATTGTAAAAAAACAACATCTTCTTGTTATTTAATATTTAAGATTGCCTTTTCAAGTCGGGCTATTGTTTCTTCTTTTCCAATAGTTGCCGTAATATCAAACATATGAGGGCCTTTCGACTCCCCTACAACAGCCAGACGGAATGCATTCATTATATTGCCGAGATGATAGCCTTTCGATTCAATCCAGCCTTTCACTATTTCTTCCTGATTGTGAGAAGAGAAGTCTCCAATTCCTTTCAGAACTTCTGCCAGCTCGCTCAATTGAGACGGCGACTCTTCTTTCCAACGTTTCTTCACAACCTTCTCATCATAGGCAGTTGGAGCCACAAAGAAGAAAGAAGCCTGATCCCACAATTCTTTTACGAAACTTACTCGTTCTTTTACCAGACCGACAACTGTTTCTATATATTGTAACGGACATTCTATCCCTTTATCTTGCAATATAGGGTAAAAAATTGCGGCTATCTCGCTATTTGGTCTTAATTGGATATATTGGTGGTTGAACCATTTTCCTTTTTCGTAATCAAATTTGGCTCCGCTCTTACTACATTTTTCCAATGCAAAAAGTTGAATAAGTTCTTCCATCGACATTATTTCCTGATCATTACCCGGATTCCATCCCAGAAGAGCAAGGAAATTGATTACAGCTTCGGGCAGGTAGCCACTTTCACGGTAGCCTGACGAAATCTCACCACTCTGCGGGTCTTTCCATTCTAATGGAAAAACAGGAAAGCCTAGACGGTCGCCATCACGCTTGCTCAATTTTCCATTTCCTTCGGGCTTCAGCAAAAGCGGAAGGTGTGCAAATTGAGGCATAGAATCTTCCCAGCCAAAAGCCTTATACAATAATACATGCAAAGGAGCTGAAGGCAACCATTCTTCGCCACGGATAACGTGTGTTATCTCCATCAGGTGATCATCTACGATATTCGCCAAATGATATGTAGGCAAATGATCTGCCGATTTATAAAGAACCTTATCGTCGAGTACCGATGAGTTATATTTTACTTCGCCACGAATAACGTCATTCACCAATACTTCTTGCCCTGCTTCAATCTTGAATCGGACTACGTACTGATTGCCGGCATCTATGAGTGACTGTACTTCTTCTTGAGAGAGGGTCAACGAGTTTCGCATCTCTACCCGTGTAGAAGCATCGTACTGAAAGTTACTCACAGCCTCACGCTTAGCCGTCAGTTCTTCGGGAGTATCAAACGCAATATAAGCTGCTCCTTTTTGGATAAGTATATCTACATATTTTTTATAAATCTCTTTTCTCTCCGATTGCCTATATGGAGCATGAGTACCTCCAATATGTGTACCTTCATCAAACTTTAATCCCAACCATGTGAGAGCTTCGATGATATATTCTTCTGCACCCGGCACAAAACGTTGCGAATCGGTATCTTCTATACGAAGGATAAAATCGCCGTTATTTTTTTTTGCAAAGAGATAATTATATAATGCCGTACGTACCCCGCCAATGTGAAGTGGTCCGGTCGGGCTCGGTGCAAAACGCACCCTAACTTTTTGAGACATACTTTATTTTTTTAAAGAGGCTACAAAATTATACAAAATATTGCAATATAGTAAGAATAGTGACAGAAGAAATAAAAACAATGCCAGAGATGAAAATAAAAAAGCCGGAAATCTAATTTCCGGCGCTATATATTCACTAAATTACGATTATCTTTTTTGAATACGTCCTCTGCCTGAAGTGTTTGTTTGAATATCTTTATACTTAAGATTTATAATATCCACATTAGCATTTCCTGAGCTGACAACCGAAAGACTTTCAACCGATCCTGTCAAGACAACATTAGAGCCTCCGCTTACCGCCACACTTACAGCCCTCGCACTCTTTATATCCAAAGAGGAAGTACTTCCACCGGAGGAGGCAATATTTAACGTTTCTGACCTCACTTCATCTATATTATAACGAGAGCCACCCGAAACAGCAATACTAGATTCTCTCGATTCAAGTTTCTTTATATCGAAACTAGAGCCACCTGATGCTGCTATAGATATTCCCCTATTATTTTTGAGTTCGTCGGTAGAAAACTTTGATCCTCCCGAAAGTGCTATAGATTGTATATTGTTTGCCGTAAGATATACTTTCACTCTCTTATTGCTTTTACCTTTTCTATTCACTTTCAAAATACCTTTTTCTACATATACATCTATGGGCTCGGGGCTATCTATTTGTGCAGTATGGCTTTTCCCATAAGAGAAATAAACCTCAATACCCGACCTGACCTCAATACCACTATAAGAACTCAGATTTATTTTTTCAACATGTGAGGTTTTAGACGATCCGCACGAGACAAACAATACGATGATACTTAATATAGAGATACCGATAAATTTCATAATATTCATTTCTAGTTTAGTTTTATTTTATTTTTACATCTGCATAATTGCTCGATACGGTAATGGTAGCTGTTGGTCTTTTAGTTCCTATCTGCCCTTTTTTAATAACTGTAGTCGAGGTTTCGGTTTGCTCTGTGTATTTCACCGTATATTTTTTCGACACAGTCAAATCTCCTTGCACCAGTACAACATTAAATGAAGCTCCTACATTATCGGGAACACTTAATACCACATCAGAGTAATTACCTTTTACATTGATATTTGTATTTGGAGATATTGAATTAACCTTTACATCAGAATAGTTGCAAATTACATTCATTCTGGAGCGGAGATTATCAATCGATATGTCGGCATAATTAAACTTACCATCCATCTCTCCCAACGAGCCTATTTTAAAATCGCCCGAGGTAGAAGACAACTGAGCCGAAATAGCTTGCACATCATTCAATACAAAGTCACTATAAGCTCCCGACAAGTCTAATCTATTCGCCTTATCTATCTTTACTTTCGAATAAGAAGTCGACAAAACGGCATCCTGCAATTTGCTTATCGTTACTTTTCCATACTTATCCTTAATGGTTGGTCTGGCTCCCGAAAAGCTTTCTGCATCGAAGGTGCTATAAGACAAATTGGCTGAAAAAGGTGCATTAAACTCATTCATTTTTAATCTGCCATATTTTAGATCTACATTAAGTTTAACATTGCGTGGAATACTTATCACTAAGTCGATTTGATTTACACTGGAACCAAGACTAGCTATAGCCAACACTCCTTTATCCTCTGAAATTCTAACAGGATTTCTCTGATTAAGTTTGTTAAAATATTGAATCTCTAACTCTACATTCTTGGATCGGGATTCCCTTACAAATATATTTCCATATTTATGAGAGATATCGATTTCTGAAATGTTGGAGTACGTTTTAGTCTCAACTCGATCGGGAGTTTTGCCTTTCTGATTATTTGAAAAGACTTTCAAGTTATCATTATTGGATCTGGACTTCAGATTTTTACCCAATTCCGACAATCTTTCTTTATTCACTTTCAAGTTTCTCTCCAATTCCTTGAGGTTTTTGACTCCGGATTTTTCAAAATCTTCCTTCCATGCCAGCCACTGGGTAGTATCAAAGTTAAAGTCAAACTTAGAATCAAAATTAAGGGCATCGAAGTCCAAATCCATATCCGGAATCTCTATGTTCGGAATTTCTATATTAAATCTTCCTTTACCATTAATAGAGTCTTGAGGCAGATCACCCTTTATCTTTTCCGATGCTCCTAATTGAATTAGAGCAAGGCTGCACAAACCGATAAACAATATATACTTTTTCATCCCTTAATTATATTAGCATTTGGTATATTTTCCTAATTTTTGATCTATATTCTCGAGTACATGGATATTCGTTCTATAATGTTTCACCAAAAAATGAATAGCCATATCCTTATCTTCATTTTTAGAGATTTCGTTGATAAAATTATTATTACCATCTATTATTTTCTGTATATCCTTGGTCAGTCGCGCCTGATTTTCGGTATCTGTATATGCGAGTTTACACATTATATCAGCAATCTTTGCTTCCATTTTCTGATTATAATAATCATTTGTTGTTTTAAATTCATCTGTTGCTCCAATGACCTCCGGTGCAGGAATATTGCCTCCTGTATTGTCTGGTGTAGAGAATCTAACAACAACGGCTATTAGTATGGCAATGGATGCCGCCACAGATATGGCACTTATAAACCGTACCCGTTTCACTCGTTTTTCGTTCTTCAAGCTTTCTTCATTCTTACTTTTCAATAGAGCTTCGAATCGCTCCATGTGTCCGAATGATGGCTCTTGATCGTCAAACAAATCTCTGTTTCTGTCTATTTTTTTTCTTATGTCATTCATACCTTCCCTCCTTTTTTAGACGAGTTCCAATAATTTTTGTTTTGCCCTCATATATTGTATACGCACCGTTCCGGGCGCTATATTCAGAATCTCACTAATCTCTTCGTGATCATACCCCTCTATAAGGTAAAGATTTACAATCAACCGGCTCGACTCCGGCAGCTTCGTTATTGCAGTTTTCACCTGCTCTACACGATCCAATATCTGCTCCCACTCTTCGCTATCATCCGAGTCTACTATATCATATTTGATATTCTCGTTGAAATCGACAGTTTCCAAGTTTCTTTTCCTCAGCTTGTCAATAGATGTATTAATGCCTATCCTTACAAGCCATGCCTCGAAAGGGACTGAATTTTTATAGTTGTCCAAACTCGAGAATGCTTTCAGAAAGCTCTCTTGCATTGCATCCTCTGCCTCGAGACTATCATACAGAACCCTATAGCATGCATTATAAACTCTCTTATAAAAAGTAGAGTAAATCTGCATCTGAGCCAAATGTTGACCCTTCCTACACTGATCTATAATATTAGAATCGAAGCTTATCATTTAATGTTTTAGGTTACCCTTCTAATAACATCTACGGATCGAAAATAGAAGTGTTACAAAAAAAAGAATTATTTTTCAAGAAAATGATAAATTTAAGAATTAAGCATTCAATAATAATTCAAATACCTCCGTACTTTTATTTTTTTTCATAATTAAAAAGGAATTGTTGCAGCATTACTCTTATTCATTTTTTTAAACCACAGAGTAAAAAGAGTTACACAGAGTTTTTTCGCAATAAAAAAGCATCTCTCTATTTTTTTACCAGTTACTTAATTAGAAAAGTGATAAATAAATTTCAGATAAAAACAGACTGCTTGTAACGCCCACCTGCTTACCCTTAATCATTACTCTCCAATAGAAGCTTTAAGGTTTAGATAGTTGTAGGTCAGAAATCCATAAAAAATAATTAGCTTTGTGAGACTAATATTATAAAATAAAGAACGAATGAAGTCTCTAAGCTTATTTCTTTTGCTTGCAATAGGAGCTCTCACATTACCTGCACAGAACACAGTTAAAATGAGTGCAGTGAAAGGAAATGATTATGGTGTGGCGTACTCATTACCCAAAACCTCTGTTATAGTTACCCTAAACTATACAAAGACCACGAAAAAAGCCGGTGAATTCTATCAATATGCCGAGCGATACCTGAGCATAACCAATCCCATAACCGAAAATAGCGTAACCTATACTATCGACAATATAGATGCTACCACAAAAGGAATAGTAGATAAAGACAAGTCTTATCTGGTAGAATTTCGATCGAATACAACTGCACCTTTTGTCACACTGACAAAGGATGGCGTGATATGTGCGATCAACGACGACTACACTTTCCCCAAAGAAGAAGCAATACAAGCTCCGGCTAAAGTGAGTGAAACGACATTAAACCCACGCAGCTTCCTCTCCGAAGAGATTCTACGTGCAGGTTCTACAGCAAAACAAGCCGAACTGATCGCAAAACAAATCTACCGATTGCGTGAAAGCCGCACAAATATAATTACAGGCGAAGCAGACAATATGCCTCCCGATGGCAATGCTTACAAACTGGTAATGACTCAACTTGATGAACAAGAAAAGGCACTCACCGCAATGTTTGCAGGAACTGAAACAAAAGAAACAGGCACAAAAGAATTTACGATAATCCCCGATACGAAAAACATAGAGAATCGAATCATTTTCAGGTTTTCATCTAAGCTGGGAGTCGTGGATGCCAACGATCTGGCAGGAGCACCTGTATATTTATCTCTCAAAAACAAAGACCCGAGAGAAGAACAAATACTGACACCTAAAGAACAAAAAGAATTAGAGAAAAAATTCTCTGCCGGAATCATATACAATATCCCTAACAAGGCCAGCTTGCAAATAACATACAACAACAAGGATTATGTCAAAAAAGAATGCGACATCGTTCAATATGGAATTCAGGATGTGCTAACACCGAAAATGTTTGATAACAATAAATTACCAATCAAAGTGATTTTCTATCCTGAGCTGGGAGCTGTAAAACAAATTATCCAGTAATATGGCTTGGGAGATTGAACGTAAGTTTCTGGTTAAAGGAAACTACAAAGAATATGCCTATGCGCACGAAGAAATCGTGCAAGGATATCTTTCTTCGTTGAAGGAACGCACGGTAAGGGTGCGGATAAAAGGAGAAAAAGCATACATCACAATCAAAGGGATAAGCAACGAATCAGGTATTACGCGTTTTGAATGGGAAAAAGAAATTTCGATAAACGATGCCCGGGAATTACTAAAATTGTGCGAACCGGGAATTATAGATAAAATCCGGTATTATATAAAGAGCGACAAACATACCTTCGAAATAGACGAATTCAACGGTGAAAACCAAGGTCTTGTTATGGCCGAGATTGAGCTCTCTTCAGAAGACGAACAGTTTGAAAAGCCCGACTGGCTGGGAGAAGAAGTGACAGGCGATCTCCGCTATTATAATTCTTCTCTAACAAAACTTCCTTATTCTAAATGGTAATTATAAGCTTTTCTTCTTAAATTCGGATTATATTTAGTAACAGGAGGACAAAATATGATAGATACAGAAGTAAAAGTTCACGATAATTTCGCCTTAGAATTCAAAATTGGTTTTATAACAGACCAACATCAAAAGGATATAAATGAGTTCAGGATTAATACGTGGATATTCCTCCCTAACAGCCTTGACATCAATCGGTCTACATATAAAAAAGATGACTTTTACAGAGATGTAAAAAATAACCTTCGCCTGATTACCCCCGTTTATTCTCTCGAAGAAATACTAAAGGCAGGACGTGGCCCTCTTCCCCGCTTACAGAAAGCATTGGATGATCTGGCTGTAGACCCAAACAATGAAGATCTTACAGAAAGTTTTTCTTACCAAATAAAAATGTTCGTCTGCATCGTAAAGAGTGCATTAAGGCGGCATGTACAGATTATCGGAAGTACAGCAACAGACGAAAAAATAGTTTCTCATGTAGAGGCTTATATTGCCAACGTGAAGGAAATAGCATTACAATACAGGGAAAAGTGGGAAGAACTTTCTAATCCCGAGATGACAAAGCAACAGCGGGAGTTGTTTCTATTCGGAGATGACTTTCTGGGTAATATCATAGAGCAATATGCCTTTCAGATTATGAAAATACTAAAAGGCAAACCGATATTCGAAACAATCAAAGAAAGGCTATACACCTTAATTGAAAGGGAAAAAGCCCATAAAAAGAAAAGAGGGTTTATGCTACTTGAGAAAGGGCAGGAAAAACACAATAGTTTGGTAATCACGCAACGGAATATTCTGAAAAAATTCGTTGAAAGTGACCTGTTCTTACAGATTATCAGAAAAAAAGACGGGCTTTTTGCCCAGCAGCTATACTACAGTGTTGCAGCGGGAATCGCTATGATATTTGCTACGATGGTATCTTTCTTCGCCACACTGCGTTTTGGAAATTTCACTACCGACCTTTTCGTAATCCTTGTCTTTAGTTATATGTTCAAAGATAGGATCAAAGATATGATGCGCTACTATTTTTCGTCTAAGCTGGGTAAAAAATACTTTGATTCTAAACTAAAGCTGAGTATACGTAAGCAAGAGATTGGCTGGATAAAGGAGGCATTCGATTTTATAGAGGAAAATAAGTTGCCGGATGAAGTACGAAATATCAGAGCGAGAACCCCACTGGTAGAAGCAGAAAACCAGGTGTATGATGAGAAAATAATCTTATACCGAAAATGGGTAAACCTATCGAAGGATGAGATAGAAAAATACAAAGAGTATCGCCTCTCGGGAATTAATGATATTACGCGTTTCCACTTGATAAATTTCACTCATAAAATGGATAATCCATTTATCCCACTCTACTTATCAGATGCAGAGAAAGGATATGAAACGATAGAAGGGAATAAGGTATATTCATTGTACTTTATTATACAATGTAAATCCGACGAGGATGAATATTATAAAAAATACAGGGTATTATTTGACCGCAACGGAATAAATGATGTAAGCGAGCTGAATTGATCCTTCACTTTATCTTATCACTTGTATAAAGCACCAAAGCGTCATTCAAAAGCTCTTTTATTACCTCAAGAGGTAAATCTTGATTTGGATCAACTCTAAATATTTTCATCCGAGATCTGCTACCCGCTTCCAATTGGGGATGGTTCAAGTATTTTCCTTCAACGAAGAGGATATATGGTTCATCTGTCTTTTTATCAACCCAAAGATAACACAGAATTTTCGTCTTATAATAGAAGCAAGGCATTCCCCACTTCTGTGTTTCGGAAATACACTCGTCTTGGGTTAATATGATACTTCGCAATGCCAGCAAGCAGCTTTTTTGAGGCTCATCTTTATCCAAATAGAAATTGTAAAGTTCATCAATCATCACGGTTTTATTTAAAACATGGATATGCTGCCTTTATAATGGACTCGTATGAGGTAATACCTCTACTGTTACAATTCGTTTAATTGTAGCTGTCTAGTTAATAATAGCGAGCCTTAAACCAGAGCTTTTTAAATAAAGTTGACTGATAGGTTTTTACGTCTGTCTTTTTTCTTTTTCTGAATATAGGCATATACCGCAACACTTGAGACCGCAGCAACTAGAGTTATGGCTAATACTTTCTTTGTCATATCATTACGTTTTATTTAAGGACTAGTTAAAGCATAGTAAAGTTAGCAACAAAAAATCTGAAATCAATATTTTTTAGAAACAACTTTTAGAATAGTTAATCAAAATCAGGTATAAGAAAACAGCAGGTATAGCCAATATTGTGCTATCGAATCGATCGAGTATACCGCCATGTCCGGGTATCATTCCTCCCGAATCTTTTATACCTAAGGTGCGTTTAATAAGCGATTCGAAAAGGTCTCCCCATGTTCCGAATATGATTGTTATAGCTGCAAATCCTATCCAGCCCAAAGTAGACAGATTTTGATAATAATGAGCAAAAATGAATGAAGAGCCGATAGAGACTACAGCACCTCCGATAAAACCTTCCCACGATTTTTTAGGAGATATACGTTCAAATAAGCGATGTTTACCAAAAGCCATTCCTGTGAGATAAGCAAATGAATCATTTACCCAAATAAACACCAATAAAGCTAAGACATATACATAGTGATAGCTTCCCGGAGTGTAGGCAAAAACCAGATAATTAGTGATCGCAAAAGGCACGGCTATATAAAATTGCCCCAACAGAGAATATGCTATAGAGCGTATAGGGTCGGGACGCTTAAGATACAATTCACCAACAAATAAAACTAATATGTAGATACAATAAGGTACAAAAGTTACAACAGAAGCATCGACTGTATAATAATAAAAACTACCGATAAAAAGGGAAAAACCTCCAAGCACATTCCACACCCGGGTAAGGGGAACCTTTGCTCCTTTTTCGATCAATCCATAAAACTCATATAACGACAATACAGTTATGAGAGAGAATATAATACAAAATGTATATTCATTTATAAGGATACCACCTAGTAACAGCCCTACAAATACGGCTCCGGCAATAATACGAACGGCAATGTTAGGTAATCTCAAAATAATAAAGTTTTATTAGTTTGAGGCAAAAGTAGTAAAAATAAGAATATCATGTTTCCCTATTACTGAGGATATTCAGCTAATTCGTCATTCTCAGGTAAATAAATCAGTAATGGTCGGCTTATTATTGCAAATACACTCGCAATAACAAGTGTTGTCAGTTTTTGTAGTTGTGTAAGTTATGTACCTTAAGGCGTAAATATTAAAAAGAAAGGATGTTGTTAAATCCAACATCCTTTCTTTTACTAAAGTATATTTTTAAATTGATATACTTGTAAACATTTATAAATTAAGACAATGAATTATTCAGACTGATCCTCTTCCGAAATAATTCCGGGGACATCTTCGTTCTTCTTTATCTCTATTTCTATATTATCAGGCAACTCTTCGGCTTCTTTGTATAATTCTTCCGAACGAGAAACCCATTGACGTTCACCAAATACTTTCTTAAGATCATCAGCAAAAATAACCTCTTCTGTAATCAACAAGTTTGCTAGTTTTCCATGTCCGTCAGCATGTTGAAGGAGCAGTTTCTTCGCACGCTCGTATTGCTCACTGATCATATTCCGAACTTCTGTATCTATCAACAGAGCAGTTTCTTCACTATATGGTTTTGTAAAGCCGTAAGCCTCACCCGACGAATCATAATAACTTAAATTAGGCATCTTTTCGCTCATACCAAGATATGAAATCATTGCATAAGCCTGCTTCGTTACACGCTCCAAGTCGTTAGCAGCACCCGACGATATATGACCGATAAACACCTCTTCGGCAGCACGACCTCCAAGCAAAGCACACATTTCGTCCAACATTTGCTCTTTGGTAGTGATTTGTCTTTCCTCCGGCAGATACCACGCAGCACCCAAGGCTTTACCTCGAGGAACAATAGTAACCTTTACCAATGGATTTGCGTATTGCAAAAACCAGCTTAAGGTAGCATGTCCCGCCTCATGGATTGCAATTGTCTTGCGTTCATCTAAAGTTGTTACCTTATTCTTTTTCTCCAACCCACCAATAATACGGTCTACAGCATTCGTAAAATCTTCCTTCTGCACAACCTTCTTCCCTTTACGGGCAGCAATCAGTGCAGCTTCGTTACAAACGTTAGCTATATCAGCACCGGAAAATCCCGGAGTCTGTCTTGACAAGAATTCTACATCAACCGTGTCGTCAATCTTAACAGGGCGGAGATGTACTTTAAATATTTCCTTACGATCGTTCAAATCGGGTAAGTCAACTGTTATCTGACGGTCGAAACGTCCGGCACGAAGTAAGGCTTTATCCAGAATGTCAGCACGGTTTGTTGCTGCAAGAATAATAACGCCACTGTTTGTACCAAAGCCATCCATTTCAGTCAACAACTGATTTAATGTATTCTCACGCTCATCATTCGAACCCATATTCAGGTTACGACCACGAGCACGTCCAATCGCATCTATTTCATCGATAAATATAATACAAGGCGATTTTTCTTTTGCCTGCTTAAATAGGTCTCTTACACGAGAGGCTCCAACTCCGACAAACATTTCCACAAAATCAGAACCTGACAATGAGAAGAACGGAACATCAGCTTCTCCGGCAACAGCCTTTGCAAGCAATGTTTTACCTGTTCCGGGAGGGCCAACAAGTAACGCTCCTTTTGGTATTTTACCACCAATTTCGGTATAACGAGAAGGATTTTTTAGGAATTCAACGATTTCCTCTATTTCTTCTTTAGCTTCAGACAATCCGGCAACATCTTTGAACGTAACACGAAGGTCTGAACCTTTATCATATAATTGAGCTTTCGATTTTCCAACACTGAATACGCCTCCGCCTCCGCCGGAACCACCGCCCGACATACGACGCATCATATAGATAAACAAACCGAAGATAAGAATCACAGGCAAAAACCCGACAAGGATTTCTAAAGGGTTGGTACTATCTTCGTAGCTGACATCAATATCATATTTATATTCGGCTCTCACTGTTTCATAGAAGTCTGCAAACTTGTCTGCCGAAGGAATACGCACAATAATAGCCGGATTAGTACCTGCCCTGTCGGCTTCGCCTTTAAACACGCTCTTTACAGAGTCAGGTCTTACAAAAGCTTTTAAGGTACTGTTCTTTCTGTCTACTATTATTTTGTTGACACTATTATTTTTTACATACCCCTGAAAGTCAGACCAGGGAACTTCTTTCGTTACGGTGTTATCCGAAAAGAAATACATACCTATAATGGCAGCAAATACAATGAGGTATACCCAATAGAGATTGAATGGAATTTTAGGTCCTTTCAGATTTGGTTTTTTGGGGCTATTCTCTCCTTTATTATAATTATCCATATTTTTTCCTCACAATGTGTGATTTAGTTTGTTTTCAAAACTATAACAAGCGTAAATAAGATTTGTTTAAATATGCTTTATCTCAATCAATATCAGGGATTGATTCTAGTTTTGCATCCGCCCACAAATGTTCGATATTATAAAACTCACGCAATTCGGGCACAAATACATGAACAATAACCGTACCATAATCTATACCAACCCAACGGCTTTCACGTAATCCGTCGATCAGTAAAGGACGTTCTTTTTTCTTTTTCTTGAGGTAATCAACAATTTCTTCTGATATAGCAGATACTTGTATAGGAGTGTTTCCTTCGCAAATCACAAAATATTGACAAATAGTACCCGGTAATTCTGTCATATCGACAATGACGATATTTTTAGCTTTCTTCTCTTGGCATGCAGCCACAATATTGTTTACTAAGCTTTTTCCTTCTTTCATTCGTTAATTTATAGAGTCTCTTTTTTTGTTTTAGCCTACAAATATAAAGTGATTTTTTTAACTTACCACTCATATCTTATAGAAGTACAAATAATTAATTGTGTAAAGATAACTAAGTTCTTAAATTTCTTTCGGGTTTAGAAACCTTAATACCTACTTTAATAAGGATTTTTATCTTTTATTTACATAGAAATAGCTTTTATATGAGAAATAAAATATAAATGCCTGTCAGTATTGTCATTTTTTGAGACACAAGAAGGAATCAGATATCCTATTATAAGTGAAAATATAAATTTCATTCTAACTTTGTACTTATGAAGAATTATGATCTAATCACCATTATAGGACCAACGGCATCTGGCAAAACAGCATTTGCCTGCCATCTGGCACATACACTCCACACTGAGATCATAAGCGGAGACTCGCGGCAGGTATATCGCTCGATGGATATTGGAACAGGAAAAGATCTGTCAGATTATATAATAAACGGAGAAAATATACCTTATCATCTTATTGATATTCGGGAAGCCGGCGATAAATATAATATCTTCGAATATCAGCACGATTTTCACAATGTATATACAGACATAAAAAATAGGGATAAACTCCCTATCCTATGTGGAGGATCGGGGCTCTATGTAGAATCGGTACTTAGAGGATATTCATTAGTAAACGTTCCCGAAAACAAGGAACTCAGGTCAAAATATGCAGACTATAGTTTACAGGCACTCACAGAAATACTAGAGAGCTATAAAACGTTACATAACAAAACTGATGTCGATACAGCTCAAAGGGCAATAAGAGCAATAGAAATAGAAGAGTACAAAAAGACTCACCCGTTGGAGCAGAATGAATTTCCTCCCCTCAACAGTTTAGTTATAGGTGTAGATATTGACCGTGAATTACGTCGAAAAAAAATATCAAAACGTCTTAAAGCCCGACTTGAGGTTGGAATGATAGAAGAAATAAAAGACATTCTCTCTCAAGGAGTAAAACCTGACGACCTAATTTATTACGGATTGGAATATAAATATGTTACTCTATATGTCCTCGGGCAGTTGAGCTACGAAGATATGTATTCGCAATTGGAAATTGCTATCCACCAGTTTGCAAAAAGACAAATGACATGGTTTAGAGGAATGGAGAAAAGAGGAATACATATCCATTGGATAAACGCAGAATTACCGATGAAAGAAAAGATAGATAAAACGAAGTTGTTAATTAACATGAACGAATAGTCTTTTTTGTTAATATTAATTTAAAGCTAAGTACTAATTCCCTTTGTTAATGTATTTTTGAAATGATTATTTTTCAATGCCCGATGAGAATAGAAATTTTAACTGCAAGTTTATTTTTAATATACTTCAACAACCTTTTTAGCATGAGTTTCTCTCGCTTCTCTAAGTGAGTATAAATGTTATTATCTAAACAATGCAGTTCAAGTTTCAAAACAAAACATCTAAATATCACAAAATCATAAAAGCAACTTAAAAACCTCAATCAACAATGAAAAAAAAGAAAATAGGAATTCTATTCCTAGCATTAATTGGCTTTCTGGGGACTATTCAATCTCAGAATTATGAGCCGGTCGACTATGTTAGTCCTTTAGTCGGCACCCAATCGAAGTATTCGTTATCTACGGGTAACACCTATCCGGCTATCGCGATGCCTTGGGGAATGAATTTCTGGATGCCTCAGACCGGTAAGATGGGCGATGGCTGGGCATATACCTACGATGCCGACAAAATTCGCGGCTTCAAACAAACACACCAGCCAAGTCCATGGATCAACGATTATGGTCAATTTTCTATCATGCCGGTAACAGGCAAACCTGTATTTGATCAGGAAAGACGTGCCAGTTGGTTTTCACACAAGGCGGAGATAGCTAAACCGTACTATTATTCGGTTTATCTTGCCGATCACGATGTAGTTACCGAAATGGCTCCTACATCTCGTGCGGTTATGTTTCGTTTTACATTCCCCGAAGAGCAAAACTCATACGTTGTAGTTGATGCTTTCGACCGTGGGTCTTATGTAAAAATTATTCCTGCCGAAAACAAGATTATAGGTTACACAACACGTAACAGTGGTGGTGTACCTGAAAACTTCAAAAATTACTTTGTAATCGTTTTCGACAAACCATTTACATATACAGCTTCTGTTGCGGGAGGAGTTCTTTCTACCAAAAGCCTGGAAGTTAAAGACAGCCACGCTGGTGGCATTATCGGTTTCTCTACCAAGAGAGGAGAAAAAGTACATGCCCGCATTGCTTCTTCATTCATCAGCCCTGAACAAGCAGAACAAAATCTGAAAGAATTGGACGGAAAATCATTCGACCAGGTAACTGCTCAAGGACGTGCAGAATGGAACAAAACATTGGGACGTATCCAAGTAGAAGACAATAACATCGATAATCTTCGTACATTCTATTCTTGTTTATACCGCTCAGTATTATTTCCACGTTCTTTCTATGAGATAAATGCAAAGAACGAGGTGGTGCACTACAGCCCTTACAACGGAGAAGTTCTTCCGGGCTATATGTTTACAGACACAGGCTTCTGGGATACCTTCCGCTGCTTGTTCCCATTCCTAAACTTGATGTATCCGGAAATGAACACCAAGATGCAGGAAGGATTAGTGAACACCTACAAAGAAAGCGGATTCTTACCGGAATGGGCAAGTCCCGGTCACCGTGGTTGCATGGTGGGTAACAATTCTGCTTCTGTAGTAGCTGATGCTTACCTGAAAGGACTTCGTGGATACGATGCAGAAACTCTATGGCAAGCAGTCGTTCACGGAGCAAACGCTGTACACCCTACTGTAAGTTCTACCGGACGTTTAGGCTGGGAACACTATAACAAACTGGGTTATGTACCTTACGATGTAAAAATCAATGAGAGTGCAGCACGTACCCTCGAATATGCATACGACGATTGGTGTATCTATCAGTTCGGTAAGAAGCTGGGTAAACCTGAAAAAGAAATCGAAATCTACGCTAAGCGTGCGATGAACTATAAAAACCTTTTCGATCCTGAACATAAGTTGATGAGAGGAAAGAATGCAGACGGTAAGTTCCAATCTCCTTTCAATCCATTGAAATGGGGTGATGCTTTCACCGAAGGTAACAGCTGGCACTACACATGGTCGGTATTCCACGATCCTCAAGGATTGATCGATCTGATGGGAGGCAAAGCCGGCTTCAACCGCATGATGGACTCGGTATTCAATGTACCGCCATTATTTGATGACAGTTATTACGGAGGTGTAATTCATGAAATCCGCGAAATGCAGATTATGAACATGGGTAACTATGCACATGGTAACCAGCCGATACAACACATGATATATATGTACAACTATTCAGCCGAACCATGGAAAGCCCAATACTGGGTACGTGAAGTGATGGATAAATTGTATACACCTAATCCTGACGGATATTGCGGAGACGAAGATAACGGTCAGACATCTGCCTGGTATGTATTCTCTGCATTAGGATTCTACCCTGTATGCCCGGGATCGGATGAATATATCTTAGGATCGCCACTATTCAAATCTGTAACTCTAAACCTAGAGAACGGAAAGAAAGTAACGATTAAAGCAGATAACAACAGCAAAGCAAACCGCTATGTAGAGAGCATGACAGTAAATGGACAGCCATATACAAAGAACTACGTGACACACGGAGATCTTCTTGGCGGGGCAAACATCAGCTATAAAATGTCTCCTACTGCCAACCAAAACAGAGGTACAAGCGACAGCGACTTGCCATATTCGTTCTCGAAAGAATATAAGGTAACGAATACAAAAAAGAAAAAATAAGAAATGGAGCAGCCTAAAGTCAGTATTATTGTTCCTGTTCATAATGCGGGTAAATATCTTGAAAAATGTTTGACTTCTATTGTTAGCCAAACATTGAAAGAGATTGAGATCATTTTGGTTCTCGACTGCCCTACCGACGGGAGCAATGATATTGCTGAAGGTTTTGCTGCAAAAGATAAGAGAATAGTACTGATTTATAACGACGAAAATCTGCATACAGGAATCAGCAGGAATAAAGGAATAGAAGCAGCCAAAGGAAAATACATCGGCTTCTTCGATCACGACGATTATTGCGAGCCTGATATGTATGAGTTGTTATATCAAAAAGCAGAAGAAGAACGTTTAGATGTTGTAAGGTGTAACTTTCTGTGTGTTTATAAAGTGAAATCCGAATATGTAGAAGAAGGATATAAATATCCTGATAATTCTACCAATGCAACGGATAAAGAATGGTTTTATGAAAATGTATGCAGCGATAAAATTTCGTGCGTTATATGGAACCATCTGTATAAAGCTGATTTTCTGAAACAAAATGCACTATCTTTCTTAGACTCAAGAAATATTTGTTCCGAAGACAGCATTTTTTTCATAAATGTATATGATAAAATAGATAAGATCGGGCTTGTTCCGGACTTTTTATATTATCATGTCTTTCATTCTAACAATACAGGGAAAGTATACGCTTATCGATCTATCAAAAATAGAATTGCATTTTTTGAAGAATTGCATAAGTTTCTGAAAAGTAAAGGGATTAGTGAAAGCAAATGCAATGCTTTCCTATTCAAAAATGTAGTTCGTTCATTTTATAGTGCCTCTCGTCAAGCCATCCTGCTATTTCCTCTCAGAAAAGCATTTGGAGAGATAAATGCATTAAGAAAAAACAATCTGATAATGAGTCAGTTTAGATTTCTATACAAAAAAGAAAATCTATCTGCCTTATTAGAGATGAAACCGACTATTATTATCTTCTCATTTTTGATTAAATTTGGTACCCGAAAATAGATTATTGATTAAATGTTTTTTAGAAACATGTACTAATTATGAAAAATAACTACATAAAAAAAGGAATCATAGGACTATGCCTAGCCAGTATGACAGCAATGTCGGCCGAAGCTAGTACCTTGATCAAATTAGAAAACAATACAGTTTTATCTCAGGATAACACTGCTATCAAAAAGGATGATCCTTACAAAAGCAACCGTCCTGCGGTAGACAAACGTCTATTCCAATCCAAAGCTGTAGAAAGCGAAATAGTACGCATCAAAAAAATGCTGAAAAATCAAAAACTGGCATGGATGTTTGAAAACTGTTTTCCGAATACACTTGACACAACTGTAAGACACAGAAAGAGCAACGGAAAAGATGACACTGTCGTATATACAGGTGATATCCATGCTATGTGGCTACGTGATTCAGGCGCTCAGGTTTGGCCTTATGTACAGTTAGCAAATAGCGACCCTGAATTAAAAGCAATGTTGGCGGGAGTTATCCGCCGTCAGTTTAAGTGCATTATCATCGACCCATATGCAAATGCGTTTCTTGATCCGTATGATCCGAATCCCGATCATCAGTGGATGTCGGACGGTACAGCGATGAAGCCGGAATTGCACGAACGCAAATGGGAAATCGACTCGCTATGCTACCCTATCCGCTTAGCATATCACTATTGGAAAACCACAGGTGATACAAGCATCTTCGATGAAGAATGGCTACAGGCAATCACGCTGGTTTTACAAACATTTAAAGAACAACAGCGCAAAGATGGTGTAGGCCCTTACTCTTTCCTTCGTGTAACAGACAGAGCATTGGATACATTAAACAATGGAGGATTGGGTGCTCCGGTGAAACCGGTAGGATTGATTGTTTCTTCATTCCGTCCGTCGGATGATGCAACCACACTGCAATTCCTTGTACCATCTAACTTCTTTGCTGTATCTTCTCTCAGAAAAGCAGCCGAAATATTGACCGAAGTAAACAAAAAACCTGCCCAGGCTAAGGAGTGTAGCGATCTTGCTCAGGAAGTAGAAACAGCATTAAAAGAACATGCCGTTTACAACCATCCGAAGTATGGTAAAATCTATGCATTCGAAGTTGATGGTTTTGGTAATCACCTATTGATGGACGATGCAAATGTTCCAAGCCTTTTGGCTATGCCATACTTGGGAGATGTAGATGCAAATGACCCTATCTACCAAAACACACGCAAATATGTGTGGAGCGAAGACAATCCTTATTTCTTCCGTGGAAAAGCGGGTGAAGGTATCGGAGGACCGCATATCGGTTACGACATGGCATGGCCTATGAGTCTTATGATGAAAGCCTTTACAAGCAAGGATGATCAGGAAATAAAATGGTGCATAAAGATGCTGATAGATACCGATGCAAATACAGGATTTATGCATGAATCATTTAATGTAAATGATCCGAACAAATTTACTCGTGAATGGTTTGCTTGGCAAAACACTTTGTTTGGAGAGTTAATCCTCAAACTGGTAAACGAAGGTAAAGTTGGCTTATTGAATGATATAAAATAAGACTAAGATTAAAATATGAAGGAATCGTGCAAGTAAAATTTGCACGATTTTTTGTTTTCTATAACAGCAATAATATTTTGCTTCAACCTTTCTTTGAAACAAGAATGATTCGCTTTCTAAAATACATTTTTGTTTAAATTAAGAAAAACCTAAAATATTGAAGATTATAATTATATTTGTGAACCATTACATTATATAGAACCCGACTAACCAAGTTAAAATCATTATGGTACTTTGTTGATAATTAAACTGAATGATAGAACAAATAATTATTTTAGAACACGTAGACCCTGTAGTCTTTTTCGGCATAAATAATTCCAATTTACAATTAATAAAAACGCTCTTTTCTAAATTACATATCGTTGCACGGGGAAACGCTATCAAAGTAACAGGAAATGCAGAAGATGTTCCTTTATTCGAAGAAAAGATCAGAGAGTTGGAGAAATTCTCTGTCGACCGAAATAAGCTAACTCAAGAAGACATTATAGATATCGTTAAAGGCAACTCTCCCAATGTAGTAAAGCAAGAGAATCTGATTATATACGGAGTGAATGGCAAGCCTATCTCTGCACGCACACCAAACCAACAGAATTTTGTAAATAGCTTTTATAAAAATGATATGGTATTTGGTATCGGTCCTGCGGGCTCGGGCAAGACATATACGGCAATCGCCTTGGCTGTAAAAGCATTGAAAAACAAAGAGGTAAAAAAGATAATCCTGAGTCGTCCTGCTGTTGAAGCCGGAGAAAAGCTTGGATTCTTGCCGGGAGATATGAAAGAAAAAATAGATCCCTATCTACAGCCATTGTATGATGCACTAGAAGATATGATTGCTCCGGCAAAACTAAAAGACTATATTGAAAATAAAACAATACAGATTGCGCCTTTAGCCTTTATGCGTGGGCGAACTCTTAGCGATGCAGTAATCATACTTGACGAAGCACAGAACACAACTGTACTTCAGATAAAAATGTTTCTGACACGCCTTGGTATGAATGCAAAGATGATTATAACAGGAGATGTTACTCAAATAGATCTCCCACCTTCTCAGCAATCAGGGCTTAAACATGCTTTACGTGTACTCAAAGACGTGAAAGGCATTGGTCATATTGAGTTTGACAAAGGAGATATTGTCCGCCATAAACTGGTACAACGAATTGTTGAAGCATACGAGAAAGAGGATAAACGAGAAAAAACCTTAGAGAAAAAAGAAAAGAAAGAGTATGATAAAAAGGAGGCATGACCTCTCTCCTAAAGGCTTTTATAAATCATAAAAACGTCATATAGAATAAAAACGGGTACAATGTCAATGTTACATTGTACCCGTTTTGCATTTATAGTATAGTTGTGTATACGAAGTAATTAATATCCTACAGTGTAATGCTGGCGGGAGTGTTTTCTATTTTCAACCTCATCAGCAACAACGATAGCCAAATCCTGAACAGAAATAGAGGACGTACCATCTCTCATTACAGGCTCGTCTTTTCCCATTCTGAATCGTCCTGTTCGCCCTGTAGTTATATTTTCATTCATTTCTGTAGGTGGAGAAAGGTATACCCAATCGAGATATGTTTCTCGCCTCAGCTTATCAAAGTGATCTCGTGACGCTTTTGCGCCTTCTTTCATTTTAGCAGGGAAATCATCAGTATCTACCAATTGAGTTCCTCCTATATATAGAGTCCCGGCATTGCCTACTACAAAATAGCGTCTGATATTTGCAGCACGAACCGCTTTTTGTATCGATTCATAACCATCAATATAATCGTTATAAAGATTCGTATTGTCCCAACCGGCATTATATGCAGATATTACCATCTGATTGTTTCTTAACACCTCTGTAAGGGCATCTGTATCTTTGATATCAACACTCACAGCGGTTAGTTTATCATTCTTCACTGTGATTTTATCAGCATTTCGTGCAATCGCTGTCACTTCATGATCCCTCGACAACAATTCTTCTAATAGTTGAGAACCCACAAACCCGGTTGCCCCAATTAATGCTACTTTCATAATATATACAATTGATTTATAATGTTATTGAAAAAATAATTCCCTTTTATATTTTATCGCCTTTACTATCTGCGACCTATATTTTCGAGATAATTTTCTACTCTTTTGTTTCGCTCATCTTCGGTCAGACTGGCAGCCACTTCGATATGGGTTCTGTCATCAATTTTCAGCCATACAGTCTCTCCCATATCTTTTTTGTGTTCTTCTATTATTCTTCTTAACGTATCTTCCGGAGTCTGTCTTTCAGTCCTTTTCATAGCAGTTCTTCTCCCTGCTTTAGGAGTTGTTTGTTGTACACTCATTTTATTTGATTTTTTAATTTAATTGTGCGATTAATGCAAATTTTTAAAGAAGCAGAATATTCTTCTACTTCACCAAAAATCACATCACATGTAGTTTTGATAAACTGTCATATTTATGTGAAATAGATAAACATAACACTTAAAGTGCAGATTTACAAATATTTTATAGAAACTTTACAAATAAAGAGGCAAAAGCATGATAAATAACAAATCTTAGACTTTACCAACACCGCCATATGCTAAGTTGATGAAAATAAAAAGCTTAACAAAACTCTATTATTTTTCGGAGATTATATGAGATAAAATCGGGAGGAATAAAGAAATAATTAAGCGGCGGAAATACAAAAGAAAAAAGGAAGCTGATCACTTCCCTTTGCTTTTTAATTCATCTTCTAATTTAATTACCTGATCACGGTATTGGGCAGCTTCAAGAAATTCGAGCTTTTTAGCAGCCGCAGACATTTGCTTTTTTGCTTTTGCGATAGCTTTCTTCAGTTCCTCTGCGCTCATATACTGCATCTGGTCTTCCGAGGCTATAGAAAGTATGCTATCTTGATTATATGGCTGAGGAGTAGCAGAATCTTCTCCTTTACGCTGCGTGAACACGGACGTACGGGCTTTCTGTATTTGTTTAGGTACAATACCATGCTCCTCGTTATACGCCATCTGCTTCTCTCGTCGGCGATTGGTTTCATTGATAGTCTTTGCCATACTATCCGTAATCTTATCGGCATAGAAAATAACCTTACCATTTACATTACGGGCTGCACGACCTACTGTCTGAGTGAGAGACCTATGCGAACGTAAAAAACCTTCTTTATCAGCATCCAAGATTGCAACAAGCGAAACTTCGGGTAAGTCAAGCCCTTCACGCAGAAGGTTGACACCTACAAGTACATCAAATTCTCCCGTTCGCAAGCTATCCATAATCTGAATACGATCGAGAGTATCCACGTCGGAATGTATGTAGCTACAACTTATTCCGTTGTTTGACAAATAATTTGTCAGCTCTTCAGCCATACGTTTTGTAAGAGTTGTTACAAGTGTACGCTCGTTCTGCTCAACACGCATTTGTATTTCTTCCATCAGATCATCAATCTGATTTAAACTCGGACGCACATCAATCGGAGGGTCTAAAAGACCAGTGGGACGAATCAATTGTTCTACAATTACCCCTTCTGATTTTAACAGCTCGTAATCGGCAGGAGTTGCGCTCACATAAATGGTTTGTGGTACAAGAGATTCAAACTCTTCAAACTTCAATGGCCTGTTATCTAAAGCTGCAGGAAGACGAAAACCATATTCAACCAAGTTCTCCTTTCGGGAGTGGTCTCCTCCATACATAGCTCGTATTTGGGGAATAGTCACGTGACTTTCGTCAACGACTAAAAGAAAATCATCAGGGAAGAAATCCAACAGGCAGAATGGACGTGTACCGGGTTTGCGATTATCAAAATAGCGAGAATAGTTCTCTATACCGGAGCAGTGTCCTACTTCACGGATCATTTCCAGATCGTAAGTTACTCGTTCATAAAGGCGTTTAGCTTCCAACGGTTTTCCTATCGATTGAAAGAAATCTACTTGACGTCCCAGATCTATCTCAATTTCCCCAATTGCCCTATCCATACGGTCTTTGGTGGTTACGAATAGATTTGCAGGGTAAATCCTAAAATCATTATAGCTATCAATTTTTATTCCGGTGAGTGGATCGAGACATTCTATACTCTCTATCTCATCTCCCCAAAAAACAACCCTCACAATAGGATCTCCATATGCAAGGAAAACATCCACTGTATCGCCCTTTACACGAAAATTGCCGGCTTTGGGATCAACTTCGTTACGTGAATACAGAGCACTAACCAATGATCTTAGAAAAACATCACGTACAATTTTCTGCCCCACCTTTAAACTAATTGTAGAGCTTTCAAAGTCTTCGGGGTTTCCCATGCCATACAGGCAAGACACAGAAGATACAACAATTATATCACGACGACCCGATAAGAGAGACGTTGTAGTTGCCAGTCGCAACTTTTCTATCTCATCGTTGATAGATAAATCTTTCTCTATGTAGGTATTCGTAGACGGAATATATGCTTCCGGCTGATAATAGTCATAATATGAAACAAAGTATTCGACCGCATTATCGGGAAAGAATGTCTTAAACTCACTATACAACTGGGCGGCAAGTGTCTTATTATGGCTTAACACCAAGGTGGGCTTGTCTACATTTTGAATAACATTAGCTACCGTAAATGTTTTTCCTGAGCCGGTGACTCCCAACAATGTTTGAAACGGAATATCTTGTAAAACCCCTTCGGATAAAGCAGCTATCGCAGCCGGCTGGTCTCCTGTTGGGCTATAATTTGAAGTTAATTTAAAATCCATCTGTTATTTTCCTCTTTCCTAAATCAAAGATAACAAGAATTTTGCATTTATATTCTTAAATAAATAGGATTAACTACTCATCATGAAAAATGTATTCAAATTAAATAATGTATTTTTGTATTACAAACGGAATATTTTGAGTATGAAAAAAATTGTTCTATTCCTCTATGAGCTATTTATTTTTGCTCCTATCTTCATCTTAGCTACTATTGTCACGGCCGTAACCGTCATGATCGGATGTATGGTCGGCAACAGGACTTTCTGGGGCTACTACCCTCCCAAATATTGGTCTAAACTTGCATGCAGGCTTGCTCTGTGCAAAATAAATGTTGTCAGAAACGGGAAACTAGATCCGAACAAATCATATATATTCGTACCAAACCACCAAGGGGCTTTCGATATATTCCTGATTTACGGGTATCTGAATCAAAATATAAAGTGGGTTCAAAAACAAGAACTGCGTAAACTTCCTTTTGTAGGAAAAGCATCCGAGATTGCAGGGCATGTATTTGTAGACCAGTCCAACCTCAAATCGATGAAAGATACGATAGTAAAGGCCGAAGCTGAATTGAAAGAAGGGTCATCGATGGTGATCTTTCCCGAAGGTGCACGTACAAAAACAGGTAAGATGGGACGATTTAAAAGGGGAGCTTTCATTATTGCCAAAGAAATGAATCTGGAGATTGTTCCTGTAACCGTAAACGGGCCTTACGACCTGATGAAAATAAATACATATTTCTTGAACCCATGTAAACTAGAACTGATAATACACGAGCCGATCTCGACAAAAGATTTGAATGAAGACAACATGTCTGAATTTATAGATAACTGTCGGGAAATTGTATATTCGGGACTTTGGGAAAAATATAAATAATTAAACTTTAAAGAACTATACAAAAGACAGAACGGTTTTAGATAGGCCTATACAGACGAATATGAACCCTAATAAATGTTAGAAAATTAATTCATAATAAACATCACAACAGTAAATAACAAGATAACATTCATTTTTTTGTACTTTTGCGATTAACCATATAACAATATTTAGAAATGAAATTGAAGCATATATTATTTTTATCATTCATACTGATCGCTTGTCATTCAAGCCTTTCGTATGCATATAATACATCAATTTCCGTTACTCAAACACCGAAGGATGAAATTACCACTTATACTGTAGCCAAAGGAGAAACTGTATATTCTATTGCTGCCGCACATAACACTTCCGTACAGCAGATATATAAGTTGAACCCAAAAGCGGAGCAAGGTATTAAGGCCGGAGACAAACTTCTACTATCGAAAACGAAAGCCGTAGCAAGTTACAGCAACCACCTGATAGAAGCAAAAGAGACGCTGTTTTCGGTTTCACGCCTCTATAAAATATCGGTAGACGACCTGAAAAATGCAAATCCGGGACTTACTGAAAGTACTTTCAGTATAGGTAAGACCATCCGAATTCCGATGTTTGGAGGAAGCTCTTCTACTTCAAACTATGCCGGACAAGCTGCAAGCAGGTCAAACAAAGAATATAAAGTACAAAAGAAAGAAACACTATATAGCATTGGAAAAGCAAACAATGTAAGCGTTGAAGCTTTATTGGATGCCAATCCATCACTCAGAACAGAGGGATTGAGAAACGGTATGACAATAATCATACCTGCCGGTGAAGCCACATCTAAAAACAACTTATCGCAAACAAACAACACCAGAAAAAGCGAAGCTCCTCGTGCGACGAAAGGCGAAACCGTAAGAGTAGGTATCCTGTTGCCATTCACAGACAACAGCGGAAGTATATCGAAAGACAAGCTTGCCGAATACTACGAAGGGTTCTTACTGGCAGTGAAAGACTTGAAAAGCAAGGGACTGAATGCTGAGATATATACATTCGATACAGGCTCTGAAAAAAACACCAAAAGACTTGAAAGCCTTTTGGAAACCAATGAGATGAAAAACATGCACCTCATTATAGGAGGAGTATCGAAACAACAGATAGATGCCTTAGTGAAATTCTCTAAGAAAACAGGCATAAAGTATGTGATACCTTTTGGCTCTTCCAGCGAGATAACAGGCACACCTCTGCTATTCCAAATGACGTCATCGCATTCATCATTGTATCCTGAAGTGACTTCTGCTTTTGTAAAAAGATTCAGAAATTACAATATAATATTCGTATCGGAAGATGGCTCAAATAATGATAAAATAGATTTTGTAAACGATCTAAAGAAAAGCCTCAGCAAGGCGGGAATTCAATCGAAGACAATCACAAAATCGAGCAATTTGGGCGAAGACCTCAAAGCTGCAGCAAATACTACAAACAATATAATCGTACCTACATCGTCTTCCGAAGCAACATTAAGAAGAATAACAGCAGTGCTGAATGTTTCGAATGATACCTCGTTCAGCCTCTTTGGTTATCCCGAATGGCAGGTATATAACAGCCAGGTAGAAAATCTCCATAAATACGATGCTTACATTTACAGCATATTCTTCCTCAACGAACAGCAAAATGCTGTGCAAAACTTTGCGGATGACTACAAACAGTGGTACAATAAGAATCTGATTAACTCGTTCCCTAAATGGGGATATCTTGGATATGACACAGGACTTTACTTCTTAACTGCATTAAAACAGTATGGAAGTTCTTTCGAAGATAATATATCCAAAATAAATGTACCCACATTACAGTCTTGCATTTACTTCGAGAAAGCAAATGAAAAAAATGGAGGATATGTAAACAACGGTATATACTTTATCCACTATAAAGATAATTCCAGTCTCGAAAAAATAGATATCACTGATTAAATGGTAAATAGATATTTATTATTATTGCTTCTACCTTTTATTTTTGGTTCATTAATGTATGGACAAAATAAAGACTTCAAACCTGAGTGGAACATAGGCGTAGGATTCGGACCCACATTCTCATCTGTGGATTTTCAATCCGTCCCAAACTCTGAAAATGCCAATAAGATGCGCATCTCGACAAAAAACCAGATGCAGTATCACGGAGGTATAGCTATACGATACATCTCTGAAAAAAACATCGGTATCATTGCCGAGCTCAACTATAGCCAGGAAGGGTGGAAACAAAATTTCAGCAAGAATGACGTATTTGCAAATTTAGGTTTTGAACATTCTCACCAATTAAACTATTTTGAATTACCCGTACTCACGCATATCTACTTCGGAAACAAAGTACGCTTCTTTTTCAATCTGGGACCTAAAATTGGATTTCTGATAAGTGACAGTGAGAAAATAAACGACAAACTCGAAAACTATTTGGCTAGCGGAGTGTCTCCGTCATTCGAAACCAACCAATATTATCGTATGGCTGAGAATAAAATCGATTATGCCTTAATGGCAGGTCTTGGGCTAGAATTTCGTACGGGTATCGGCAATTTTGCTTTAGAAGGAAGATACTCTTTCGGGTTAGGAGATATTTATAAAAGCAGTAAAGCCGACTACTTTTCGAGATCGGCAAACAGAGTTATTTACGGTAAGTTAACCTATTACGTCAAGCTATTCTGATATGCCACGCATATACAAGCTCTCGAAAACAGGATTAAAAATACTTTATAAGATACGCCATCATAGAGGTCATGGCATACATTCTCCCTTTGTATTTAATCTGATAAATAAAGTAATTGAAGAAAAAACGCCTTATCATATCTATGATGATATAAGAACCATTATAGATCCTTATGTTTTTTTGCACTTGAAGAAGTACAACTTACTTTTATTTCGATTGGTTAATTATTTCAATGCAGAGAGAATACTCGAAATAGGTGCAGGATATGGAGTGAATACAATTTGTATGACAGCAGCATCGAGCAATACAAAGTGTATAAGTATAGAAACAAGCGAGAGAAAATATAGTATTGCCAAACGTTTATACAGTGAATGGAACAGAAATATAGAGTTATTGATTGATCCACAGCTGCCCGAACTACAAGAAAAGCAAGACTGTATCCTTATCGATTTAAATAACTATAGTCTCTTATCATCAGATGTTTGCAAATACTTGGATAATATTTGTCACGAAAAAACATTTATAATTGTAAGAGGCATAAGAACAAATAGACGCAACCAAACGTTATGGAAATGCATCGCAAGCATGGATAGCAGAACAGTAATACTGGACTTATTCAACATTGGTATTGTATTTTTTGACAAGACTCTTTACCGATGGGAATATAAAATCAGTTTTTAAACTAAACGAAAATGAAGAAAAGTGGCATATATACCAAAACCGGAGACAAAGGAACAACTTCCCTTGTAGGAGGCAAACGTGTGATAAAGGCTCATGTGAGGCTTGATGCATATGGTACAACAGATGAGCTCAATTCGTTTGTCGGATTTCTTACAGAAAAGATAGAAGATGAGCACGACTTGAAAATATTATCTTTTATTCAGCATAAGTTGTTTACTGTAGGTTCTTATCTGGCAACGGAGACAGAAGCCATGCCACCCAAAGCTGCCAGCATCATTACAGACAAAGATATAGCCACCCTCGAGAATGAAATGGACAAGATGGATAGTGAGCTCCCTCAGTTGAGGCAATTTGTCTTACCGGGAGGAAGCGAATCGGCTGCGCGGGCACATATCTGCCGTACCGTTTGCCGACGTGCTGAACGTTGCGTATACAAAGTGAAGGAAGAATATCCGGTGGATGATCTGGTCTTAATGTTCATAAACAGGCTCTCCGACTACTTTTTCTTACTCGCTAGAAAAGAGAGCAATAAGAAAGGAAATGAAATATTTTGGAATCAGGCTTTGATATAAGAAATATTGTTATATTTTTGCGGAAAATATAAGCAAACTGGCAAAAAATAAAAATAAATAAAAATATTATGTACTGGACACTAGAATTGGCATCTAAACTAGAAGATGCACCATGGCCTGCAACAAAAGAGGAGTTGATTGACTATGCCCAACGTTCGGGTGCACCTCTTGAAGTAATAGAAAATCTACAGGAAATTGAGGATGAAGATGAAATCTTTGATACCATCGAAGACATCTGGCCTGATTATCCAAGCAAAGAAGATTTCTTTTTTAACGAGGATGAGTATTAAGCTCCACACGTTGTAAAAGGCTATAAAAACAAATAAGAAAGAGATTAGGGTAATTACAAATTACCCTAATCTCTTTCTTATTTGTTTTTACAACTTTTCTATATTTAAATTTTCCTAAACGATATAGTCTAAGAAATCAGTCCAACATGTAACTGAAAGACTAATTATACAAAAAAATAATAATTTTATGAGATCTGAGCATCTGATAAAACATATATAATAATTGTTTAGAAATCAATGTTTATTACAATTGATATTAATGATTACATTTGTATAAATAAATATTTTGTGCCTTTATGATTAAAGAGATAAAGATTGCTAATTATAAATCGATAGTTGATATTGGAGTAAATTTAGGCAGATTTAATGTCTTAATTGGTGAAAATGGTTGTGGTAAATCTAACATATTAGAAGGGATAGCATTAGCAGCAGCAGCAAGTAGTGATAGGCTCGACTTTGAATATTTTCAGAATAGAGGAGTGCGTGTTGTCGAACCTAAACTTATGGTTTCAGCTTTTAGCAATCCAAAAGATGATTCAATAAGAATATTATGTCGAGAAGAGAATAAATATCAATCATTTTACTTTTTAAGTTATGATTCTTCTGCAAAGCCACCAAGATGGTATAATCGAATTGATTATTTAGATGAAATTCATACATTGGGAATTATAAAGGCTTTACTCAGAAATAAAAAGAAGGTTTATCAGATTATCCCTAAAATAGCTGAGTTAAGGAAAGAAATTTGTGAGTTTGAAAGGATATTTGATAAAGATTTATTTGCGGTTTATGAAAACACTATGTTTAAAACACAGAGAATTGAAGATAAGAATCTTTTTGCTCAAACATTGGATAGAATAATTGAGAATTACGAAGAGGTATCAAAAGCATGCCCTAATTTATATAGGTATGTCAGAAAGGAATTTATAGAAAAACCAATTCTTTCTGATTATCTAATTTATGCACCTGAAGAATCAATGTTACGCAGTTTTTCTGATTATAGGACATATCCTTTAGGAATTAGGGGAGAAGGCTTATTTAGATACCTGAAAGAAATGTCTCAGAGGAAAGATGCTAAGAAATTCTTTAAAGCATTAAAAGATAACCTTGCTATACTTGATTGGTTTGAAGGAATGAATATTCCAAAAAGCCAAATATCAAATGATTATACAATACAAATAAAAGACCAATATATAGGAGAAACGATAAAGTATTTTGACCAAAATAGTACAAATGAAGGATTTTTATTCCTTTTATTCTATACTACATTATTCATATCAGAAGACACTCCCAAATTTTTTGCTATAGATAATCTTGAAACTTCTTTCAATCCAAAAATGTGTAGAGAAATAACTCGGCGTCTAATTGAGTTGGCAAAAAAATATGATAAACAGGTATTAATAACAACACATAACCCTTCTATATTGGACGGTTTGGATATTAACAATGAAGATGAACGTTTATTTGTGATTAGACGGAATTTAGACGGGCATACACAAGTTAATCGTGTTGAATATAAATCAAAGGAAAAAGAAGATTTACCGTTATCTGAGGCTTGGCTGAAGGGATATTTAGGTGGATTACCTAAAAACTTTTAAATAGTTATCATGAATATAGGTGTTATCGCAGAAGGTGTATCTGAACAGACAATAATAAGTTATTTATTAGAAAGATACTTGGGAGATGTTGTTGTAAATCCGGTAGAACCTGAAATCAACAATAAAGGTAAACAAGTTGGATATGGTGGATGGATGAATGTTTTATCTGTATGCTGTAGTGAAAAATTTGAAAAGATACTGTCATTTAATGATTTTATTGTTATACAAATAGATACTGATGCTTGTGAAGAAAGTGGTTATGATATAAAAAAGACAAAAGGAGCAAATATTGCAAAACTTCAGAGTGAAATTTACGATGAGGTAAAAGATAGACTCTTGAAATCTTTATCAGAGGGTGAATTTAATAAATATAAGGACAATATAATTTTTGCGATCTGTATTGAAGAAATAGAATGTTGGTTATTACCACTTTATTGCACTAATAACGATAAATGTAAAACTACAGGTTGTATTGATAAGCTAAATCAGAAACTTCATGCACAAGGCGATGGACATATTCCTGAAAAAGATAAAAACTCACCTAATGCACAAAAAACATATCAGAAGATTCTTAAAAAATTAAAGAAAAAAAGAAATATCAAAGACTGTTCAGTTCATAATTATGGATTTAATAGGCTAATTTTACAATTAGATTCTTTATAATTTAGATTGGAAAAACTTTAAATCCTTATAAAATTAATACAATAAAGAAACAAATCTCTTTTTGAACAAGAATAAATATCACACTCCGCAAGTTACAAAATACTATATTCCAAACTATGAAAAACCACAATAGCTAATAAAATACACACACCTATTACCACTATCGCATAACCTAAATTCTATTACGATTGATTTCACTGATAGTAATTTGCAACTTCCTTTCAATAATATTCCTTTTTCTTATCTTTGCAAGAAATATCTCCAATATGATACTAATACATAAAGCCACCATTATCAACGAAGGAACTTCATTTGTAGGCTCCGTATTGATAGAAAAAGACATTATATCTGAAATATATAGATCGGAAGAAGTTCCTGAAACAATTCTCAACAAAGCAACAGTAATAGATGCCAAAGATTTATGGTTGCTTCCGGGAGTAATAGACGATCAGGTGCACTTTCGTGAGCCGGGACTAACTCACAAGGGAGATATTGCGAGCGAAAGCCGTGCTGCGATAGCAGGTGGAGTAACGTCCTTTATGGAAATGCCAAACACAAACCCGCAAACGACAACCATAGAATTACTGGAACAAAAGTTTGAGATAGGCGCACAAAAGTCCTACGCAAACTACTCCTTCTATATGGGTGCTACAAACGACAACCTCGCCGAACTAAAGAAGGTAAACCAAAAAGAAGTATGTGGAGTAAAAGTCTTTATGGGATCGTCAACCGGCAATATGCTTGTAGATGACAAGAAAGTATTGCAAGCTATTTTTGCCGAAATAGACATGCTCATTGCTACACACTGCGAAAAAGAAGAGATCATCAGAGAAAATCTGGCAAAATATAAAGCAGAATTCGGTGGAGATATACCAATTCAGTACCACCCGCTCATACGTAGCGCAGAGGCATGCTATCGCTCTTCTGCCGAAGCTGTCGAACTAGCGGATAAGTATCAGACCCGCCTGCACATTCTTCACCTTTCTACCGAGAAAGAAATCAGCTTGTTTGATATTAAACCGCTTACAGAGAAAAAAATAACCGGAGAAGTGTGTGTGCATCACCTTTGGTTTTCGGACGAAGACTATTCAAAGTATGGCACGCGCATAAAGTGGAATCCTTCGGTAAAGACACGGCAAGACAGAGGAGCTCTTATGCAAGGCCTGCTAAAAGGAAAACTAGATGTGATAGCAACAGATCACGCTCCGCATCTGATAGAAGAAAAAGTAGGAGGAGCTTCGAAAGCAGCATCGGGAGGACCTTTGGTTCAACACTCATTGCAGATGATGCTGGAACTATCTAAAAAAGGAAAAATATCAAAAGAGCAGGTTGTAAATAAGATGTGCCACGCTCCTGCTGTAATGTTCCAAATACATAAACGAGGATACATCCGCAAAGGGTACTTTGCAGACCTTGTACTCGTAAACCCCAATAAACCATATACGATTACTAAAGATAATATTCTGTATAAATGCAAATGGGCTCCACTAGAGGGTGAAACAATGTCTACCACGATAGAAAAAACATTCTTGAACGGAAAAATTGCATTCGAAAACGGAGCCGTAAACGAAGTAAGAGGAGAAATGTTGAAGTTTGATCGATAACCTCTATTCACTCAAAAAAAATCGTTCAAAAAAGAGAAAGCATAAGATCACTAGGATAAAATAGGGATAATGCGAAACTTTCATTTAAGTTAAATTGTTAAATAGAGAGTAATTCACTCATAAACTTCAATCTAATTATGAAAAAGTTTGGTATTGTTCTTAGCTTCATTCTTGCGCTTCAGTTTGGCAGAATAGATGCTTGTACACGAGTTGTTTATCAAGGGCCAAACAACACGATCCTCACAGCCCGTTCTATGGACTGGAAAGAGGACAGCCGTAGCAACCTTTGGATATTCCCAAGAGGAATGGAACGTAGTGGCGAAGTGGGCAAAAATCCTATGAAATGGACTTCAAAGTACGGCAGTGTTATAGCCTCTGCCTATGATATCTGTAGCACCGATGGTATGAATGAGAAAGGGCTGGTAGCCAATCTTCTTTGGTTAGCGGAATCTTCGTATCCGAATTGGGATGGCAAGAAACCCGCATTGTCAATCGCCGCTTGGGTGCAATATATGCTCGACAACTTTGGAACAGTAGGCGAAGCGGTTACAGCAATGGAGAAGAGAGATTTCGAAGTCATATCCGACATGATGCATGATGGTTCCCGTATGGCTACTTTACACTTATCTATATCCGATGCCACAGGCGATAATGCTATATTTGAGTATATCAACGGAGAATTGAAAATACACCACGACAGATCATATCAGGTAATGACCAATTCGCCTGTTTTCGATCAGCAATTGGCATTAAACGATTATTGGAAAAATATTGGAGGACTAACATTCCTTCCCGGCACAAACCGTGCAGCAGACCGTTTTGTAAGAGCATCTTATTATATTAACACCATTCCTCAAACAGACGATACACGTATCGCTGTAGCCAGTGTGTTTAGTGTTATTCGCAATGCTTCTGTTCCTTATGGTATAACTACACCAAATGAGCCGAATATTTCTTCTACAAGATGGAGAACAGTTGCGGATCAGAAGAACAAAGTGTATTATTTCGAATCGACACTATATCCGAATGTAGTTTGGGTTGATTTCAAAGACATAAATTTTTCGGAAAAAGCTCCGGTAAAGATGCTTGATTTGGTAAACGGAAATTCCTATTCAGGAAACACAATCAAAGACTTTATAGATGCCAAGCCTTTCAAATTCCAAGGAATAGACAATTAACCGATAAGACTGAATATAAACAACAAAGCCAATCATAACGGATTGGCTTTGTTGTTTTATACATATTACTTAGAATGGATATCCTATACCAAAATGCCATGCCATGCGGTTTAATCGCGGCTTGAACAATACAAATCGTTCAGATTGTAGAAGCCCCGGATCATACGCTTTCATACCTGCATCAAAACGTAATAACAGAAAACTCAAATCTAAGCGAATACCCAATCCGTACGAAACGCCAATTTCTTTATAAAAGTTCTTGAATTCAAATTGTCCTCCGGGTTGAGTTTCATAATTCTTTAAAGTCCAAACATTGCCGGCATCAATAAACTGAGCAAATTCGAAAAGAGGTGTCAGCTTATATCTATTCTCTATACTAAATTCGAGCTTCATATCCCCTGTCTGGTTTACAAAATCACTTTCTGTTTTTTCGGCACGTCTATAAGATCCCGGACCAAGAGATCGGGTACTCCACCCCCTGATACTGTTTGCTCCTCCGGCAAAAAATCTCCTTTCGAAAGGCAAGACATCCGAATTACCATAAGGGTGAGCTAAACCGAGCCCGACACGATAAGCCAATGAATGTATTTTTGAGAAATAAAAAGTTCGGGAATATTCTACACTACCTTTTATATATTCGGCATAGGCAACACCCAATATCTTTTTCTGCCCTGTTTCCTGATCAACTTTTGCTCCATTCAGAGTGGTAACAAGTCGAGGCAACCCTCCCGCAAATTCAATAGAACTTCGGATAGCATATGTCGGATAGAGTGCATTCAATCGCCGTGCATTCACTAGCGTAATGGTATATGCCATGCGCGAAACGAGTTGATCTCGATAGCTCTCTCGTAGCAAGGCATTCTTGTCATCGTCAAGATATTTTTTAAAATCGTCAGACATACTTGGCATCCGCATGAAGTTAATATCAAACAGATCAAGAGTGTGACGCAATCTATTATTGTATGTAGACCAACCGTAATTCAATGAAGTATTGAAGAACTGACGTGTATATTCCTTACGATGCTGATTGGTAAGACCAACAGAGACTCTGGTAGAAGCGGAAGGCTGTTCTCTCCAACTTTTTTTCAGCCAAGGAAACAAGAACATCGGAAAGGTAAGTCCGGTTTCTATCCCATACTCATAGAAGTTTTGATTCAACAAGTCATTCTTCTCCTTTCCGGCAATAAACTCATAGGCCCCTTTCAGCTTTATATTGAATTGCTCCCCTCCATTAAAAAGATTCTGATGCTGATATGTTATACTTGGGGCAATACCGATATCTCCTGCCGAATTAGTCCCATCAAGTCCAGCCTTAAACCAATGGGCATTAGCCGGCAGCAAGACTATCGTTGCATCCAGCAAATGAGTGCTATCTTGAGTCGATGGGGCTACAGATATATTTGCCTGCTTTATCGCTCCCATTTTGGTATATGCCTCGTATGTACCATTAAGAGCCATATCTGAGAAATAGCTTCCTTTACGCAGATAATTATTTCGAACAATGGTAGAACTTCGTAAGAAATTATTTCGTCCCCTGATAATTTTTATTCCTTTATAGTCCACAGTATCTGCATTCCTAAAGAACCACCTGTTTGCACTCACCAATCCATCATTTTGCCCTCTTGCATCAGCAGTTGAATTCAAGCCGGATATTATCGTTACATTGTTTATTTTATAACGAGGGTAAGGCAAACTATCTTTTGCAGGGTATACATCCAGAAATAAATCTACCTGATGTGAGTTGAGTGTAGAATCCACTTTGAAATAGAGATATTCTTTCGAAAAGTTATAGTAACCCACATTTCGCATTATACTATTCACTCTTTGCCTTTCTTCCTCAAGGAGCTCCATATCAAACATATCCCCAGACGTTATGTAAGGTTTCATCGGGATACGTGTCAAAATGCGAGTCATAGTGGTATCGCTAAGCGTATATTTATAGTCACGCACAGTATAGGGTTTACCTCCTTTAAGGTCGTACGTTACAGATATTTTCTTCCCTTTTATCTTCAATATAGTATCTGCCTCGGCATTCAAATATCCTTGGTTATTCAACTGTTTAAGAAGTTGGTTCCTTGATTGCCAAGTTTGTCCCGAGCTATATATTACAGGCGGTGCTCCTAGTTTACGGATATTCCTATTTATCCATGAAGAATCGCTTCCGGCTATATTGTATATTTTTAGGGTTACCTTTCCCAGAAGGGGCAGTGTTGTGTTTGGTTGTTGGCGAACAAAATCTTCCAAGTCAGAGGTTGCATTCTTTGTATCATGCTTTATGGTAAAATCATCCAACAAATAGCTTCCGTCCGGAATGTTTTTGGTAGTAGAACATGCCGTAAGAATTAAAACAAGGATAAATGATATGGATAAAACTTTTTTCATTACAAATATTAACATACAACAAAGATATAATGTTTAATAAATCAGCGAATAGTTTCAACAACTGATTCGTATAAATATTTAATGGGATGTTTGTAACATATTTATATGATAGAATATTTATATCCCTTATTTTACTAATTTTGAGATTATACAAATAATTTAACATTATAGAATATGGAAAATAAATTTATAGAAATTACGAGTTCAGATGGGAAAGAAAAGTCATTATTGAATATTTCTCATATATTTAGAATTGAAAAAGAAGAGGATGGTGGCTGTAAAATTTCAATTATTACTAAAGGATATAATAACTATCCTTACCAAGTCGAGTATTGTAAAGAATCTTATGATTGGATAAGAGAACAAGTCGAAGCAATTCAAGAAAATAATGTAATAGATTAGGATATGAGCATATTATCAAATAAAGAAGAGTTAAATTCATTAAAAGAAGAATTATCAACATTGAAGAAAAATGTTGAAATACTTAATGAAAAAATTAATAATATTTCAACGCAGAACACTGAATTGGAAGAGTTTATAAAGAAGGCTATTCAGACTATAATAGGCAATCAAATTAAGGTTGATAATAAAATAGTTCAGTGTAGAGAAGACTACTTAGTACCAATAAAAAGATATGTAGAAAATGCAGCTCAATGGATTTATGAAGTTAAAGAAACAATTAAAAAGTAACATATTCTTTTAACTAATACAATTTTTCAAATCTTCTATAAATTGGTTTGAGAATAGTAGCAAGAGGGTTCTTTAAAACGGCTGACTTTTAGAAATGAAAGTCAGTCTTGCTTTATTTCTATTATATACTACAATAATGATCTAGCCTTTTTCAAATATCTCAGTTATCATTTAAAGCATAACTAAAACACGTATTTTCTCATTAAAAACTATAAGATATTATCCAAACATCAAAAGATATTACAAAACAGAAACTTCAGGATCGTAAAATAATAAAAATAGCTCGTACATACGATGGCCAAAATAGCCATTGCATTCATTTATCTAATTTTTTAATACTGATTCGCATGAATAAATAAAATGTTAAGAATCATTCCTAAAAATACCTCAACTACAAAAAAACAATACCTTTGCATCTGATTATGAAAGAATATCGTCTTACTGACTGGTTACCTACAACAAAAAAAGAGATTGACCTCAGAGGATGGGATGAACTTGACGTTATCCTTTTCTCGGGAGATGCATATATAGATCACCCCTCTTTTGGAGCTGCTGTGATCGGCCGCATTCTAGAAGCTGAGGGGCTAAAAGTGGCAATCGTACCCCAACCTAACTGGCGGGACGATTTACGTGATTTCAAAAAATTGGGTAAGCCTCGCCTTTTCTTCGGAGTAACGGCCGGAGCAATGGATTCGATGATCAATCATTATACTGCAAACAAACGGCTACGGTCTGATGATGCTTATACACCTGATGGCAGAGCTGACATGCGACCAGATAGACCTTCGATTGTATACACCAATATTCTAAAAGAGATTTTCCCCGATATCCCTGTCCTTCTAGGAGGGATAGAAGCATCACTACGCCGGGTAACACATTATGACTATTGGGACGATAAACTTCATAAGTCAATATTAGTAGATTCCAAAGCCGACCTGTTGGTATATGGAATGGGAGAACTACCTCTGAGAGCTATAATTGGGGAACTAAAGAGCGGGAAATCGATAAAAGACCTCAAAGATATTCCACAAACCGCATATCTGTCGGACAATACGCCGGATGGGAAGGAAAAGGATATTTATCTTTTTTCACACGAAGAATGCTTGTCAGAAAAGCTGAATCAAGCAAAAAACTTCAAGATTGTAGAAGAACAATCGAATATGATAAATGCTTCCCGCATCATCCAAAAATGTGGTGAGCAGTCTGTCATTATCAACCCACCCTACCCTCCGATGTCGGAAAAAGAGGTGGACACTTCGTTTGATCTTCCATATACACGCCTACCCCATCCCAAATATAAGGGAAAGACAATTCCGGCTTTCGAGATGATAAAATTCTCGGTCAATATGCACCGTGGATGTTTTGGAGGCTGTGCATTTTGCACCATATCAGCCCATCAGGGTAAATTTATCGCCTCACGATCTAAAGAATCTATACTGAAAGAGGTAAAGGAAATAACGGACATGCCCGATTTCAAAGGCTACCTAAGTGACCTTGGAGGCCCTTCTGCCAACATGTATAAGATGAAAGGTAAAGATGAAAACATCTGTGCAAAATGTAAACGCCCGTCATGTATTCATCCCAAAATATGTAAGAATTTGAATGTGGACCATTCTCACCTCTTGGAAATATACAAGGCTGTAGATAAAATACCTAAGATAAAGAAATCATTTATTGGTAGCGGGGTACGTTACGATATGCTTCTGCACCGGAATGAAGATGATAGGCTGAATAAGATATCTGAAGAGTACACCAAAGAACTGATTGTAAATCACGTATCAGGACGTCTTAAAGTTGCTCCGGAACATACATCCGACAAAGTGCTCAGCTATATGCGCAAGCCGAGCTTCGAGCAATTTTACACTTTTCAGAAAATATTTGAGAAAATAAACAAAGAGTCGGGACTCAAGCAACAGCTCATTCCTTATTTTATATCTTCACACCCCGGGTGTACAGAGATAGATATGGCTGAGTTGGCCGTTGCGACCAAGCCTTTGGGGTTCAAACTGGAACAGATACAGGATTTCACCCCATCTCCTATGACCGTGGCTACAGAAATATATTATACAGGCTATCATCCGTATACGCTGGAAAAAGTATATACAGCACGGACAAAAGAACAAAAATTGGCACAACGCCAATTCTTCTTTTGGTATGATAAAGGTTACCGTCCGCAAATCATAAAAGAATTAAAGAGATTGAAAAGAGAAGATCTTTTAAAAAGGTTGTATTAAGACCTACATAGAATTATTTACTTTAGTAATATCTTAAATTATTAAACACTTCGCTTATGAAAAACTTAATTCTGCTCATTTTACTATTCCTCCCTCTGTATGCTTGCTCCGATAAGAGTAAACAAGAAAAGAAAGAAGCTGAAAGCACGAATACGAATATCAGACACGTAGTTGTTTTTAATCTTAAACACGAGTTGGATGATCCTAAAACTGCTCAATTTCTGGAAGAAGGCAAAGAGATATTAACAGCTATACCCGAAGTAAAAAATTTCCAGGTATTCCGTCAGGTCAGTAAAAAGACAAATTTCAACTTCTGTTTTTATATGGAATTTGCCGACTCTACTGCATATAAAACATATAACGATAATCCTGAGCATGTAAAATTTGTAAAAGAAAGATGGGAAACAGAGGTTTCAGACTTTATGGAAATCGATCTGAAGAATTATAAATAAGACGTACATGTAAATTTAGATGGATTCTGGCTTTACTATTGCACATTTTTACTATTTTTGTGCGATAAACTATTATAAGCTATCGTCGTATTTTTATAAGTAGCTAATAATCAATAAATAGATATAAACATGAGTAACAATTTATTAAAAGGCAAAAGAGGAATTGTCTTCGGCGCATTAAACGAGAAGTCTATTGCTTGGAAAGTAGCTGAGAAAGCTGTAGAACAAGGTGCAATCATAACATTGTCAAACACTCCTATAGCTGTAAGAATGGGTGAGACCAAGGCTTTGAGCGAAAAGCTGAATGCTAAGGTTATTGCTGCTGATGCAACTAGCGTAGAAGATCTTGAGCAAGTCTTTGTTCAGTCTATGGAAGCCCTTGGCGGAAAAATTGATTTTGTACTTCACTCAATTGGTATGTCGCTCAACCTCCGTAAAGGAAGACAGTACGATGACCTTGATTATGGATTTTTAGATAAAACATTGGATATTTCAGCTATCTCTTTCCACAAAATGATGCAGGTAGCGAAAAAGCTGGATGCAATTGCAGAAGGTGGTTCCGTTGTAGCTCTTACTCACATTGCTGCACAACGTACATTTACCGGATACAACGATATGGCAGACGCAAAAGCATTGCTTGAGTCATTCGGTCGCAGCTTTGGTTATATATATGGTCGTGATAAGAAGGTACGTGTGAATACAATTTCACAGTCGCCTACTTTAACTACTGCCGGACAAGGTATTGGCGGAATGGATGCATTTTTCGACTTTGCAGAAAAAATGTCTCCTCTTGGAAATGCCAGTGCAGAATCTTGTGCAGACTACTGTATTGTGATGTTCTCTGATTTGACGCGTATGGTAACGATGCAAAACTTGTTCCACGACGGAGGATTTTCTAATATGGGTCTAACTCAGGCAATTGTTGAAGATTATATCGAGAAGAAATAAGCAGATAAAACAATAAAATAGACGAGCGGCCCATAAATAATTATTTATGGGCCGTTTTTTCATATTAATCATTACTTTTGATTTTAATAAAAAAATATAAAGGATGACATGCTTATAAAATTATACGAACAAAACCCCAATCAGAAAGAAATTGACAGGGTTGTATCTGTTTTGCAAGATGGCGGACTAATTATATACCCAACAGACACAGTTTATGCTATCGGCTGTGATGCGCTCAATGTACGCGCGGTGGAAGAGATATGCAAGATGAAGGATATAAATCCGGCAAAGAGTAATCTTTCCATCATTTGCTATGATTTAAGCAACATCAGCGAATATGCAAAAGTAGATAATGCAATTTTTAAACTGATGAAGAAAAATTTACCGGGACCTTTTACGTTTATACTTAATACAACATCATCTCTGCCGAAGATATATAAAAACAAAAAAACGGTGGGGATACGTATTCCTGATAATAACATAATAAGAGAGCTTGTTCGTAACCTAGGAAACCCGATACTCACCACTTCGGTAAAAGACGAAGATGAAGTGGTTGAATATACGACTGACCCCGAACTCATCTACGAGAAATATCAAGACAAGATAGATATCGTTATCGATGGCGGATTTGGGGGTATAGAAGGCTCTACAGTTGTAGATTGCACAGGTGATGAGCCGGAAATAATTCGTCAGGGGAAAGGTGAATTAATTTTGTAAGAAACCATTAAATACATACATTTGTAAAATTCTGCCTTTCGAGGACAAAAATCCACCCAAGGCTAACTATTTTGTCATTTATGAAAGCAAAAAGCATATTTTTATTAGCAATAATTCTATTATCTTTCAATGGATGCAAAGATAAAGAAGAGGACGATCCGATTACTCCTCCCAAAGAATTAACCGACAACGAACTCACAAACCAGTGGGCCTACAACAAGATGAAAAGTTTGTACCTATGGAATACAAATTTGCCTTCATCACCCGACTACACGCAAGATCCTGAAAAATTCTTTTATGGTATACTCTATAATTATGGAAAGGTTGATGGCGACCGTTTTTCATGGATAGAGGAAGACACTTCTAAAAAAACAAAGGCATTATATGCTGATGCAAATCTAGGATTTGAATATATACCAATGAATTACTTTGCGACCTCCAGCTCTCAAAACACATCTATCGGTCTTTTTGTTCTCTATGTAAATGAAGGGTCTGTAGCTGAAAACAAAGGATTAAAAAGAGGCCAGGTAATATACAAAGTGAATGATACAGACGTAAACTACGATAATTATTCGACTATTCTTAAAGAAAACACATCGCTTTCGCTCTGGATATATAACAATAAAGGTGAAAAAGTGAAGCTAGAAACATTTCAAGCAGCAGAGTCTAAAAAATCACCAATATTCATAAGTAAAGTTATACCCGGAACTAAAATAGGATATTTGATGTATAACGGATTTGAAAGAAGTGCTGATGAAAGCGACGAAAATAACTACGAATATGACATCGAACTAATTGAAAGCATTCGATCATTAAGCGAAAGCCAAGAAGGAATAACAGATTTTGTACTTGATCTTCGCTACAATCCCGGAGGATACCTTACCTCTGCTATGGATTTAGCTAGTGCTTTGGTTCCAAATAGAAAAACCAGTAATATATTTGCAAAAGAAAAATACAACACTCATTTTCAAGACTCTATTGTAAAAGAATATGGCAATGATGCTCTTAATGAATATTTCCTGAACAAAGTATATGGAACGAGTACATCTATTCCGCAACTGAAACTTAGCCGTCTGTATGTGATTGCTACTGAATATACAGCATCCGCCAGCGAGTTGGTTATACATGGCTTAAAACCTTATATGACAGTTTTCCAAATTGGAAAAACAACTGTAGGGAAAGATAAAGCATCAATGACCGTGAAATCAGATAATTCAAAAATTAAATGGCAACTACAGCCTCTAATTTCCAGACTTACTGATGCAAATGGGAAAGGTGATTATATTAATGGTTTAACACCTGATTCTGAGGTTTCGGAGTGGGAGGAAGGATATACAATGCAATCTGCTTATTATGTAGACGACAACGGAAATAGAGTTGAAACTCAGTGCCCTCTTCTATCAGAATGGCGAGGCGGATTAACCGAACTGGGAGATACTTCAGAGCCACTCCTTGCCGAGGCAATTGCACAAATAACAACGGGAACTTCTCGCGTGAAGAAAGCAGCAAAAACTGTGAAGTCGAGTCAAGGAGCCATTAGAGTTCCTAAACTTAGCCATAATGAACATCTTCAACGAATTATAATAGACCAAGATAAGTTCTCAACTCTAAACAAAAGTAAATAAGACCATAATAGCGAATGAAAGTAATGAAGTTTGGCGGAACATCCGTAGGTTCCGCTACTAATATAGCGAATGTAAAAAAGATAATAGGGACAATAGAAGAGCCTATAGTTGTGGTTGTCTCTGCTTTTAAAGGAATCACAGATAAATTGTTGCTCATTTCCAATCTGGCTGCAGCCGGCGATTATTCTTACGAACGGGAGTTTCGTGAAATTATCGAGCACCATATTACAGTAGTCAGTAAGCTGGATATTCCGGAAGAGGCTCGCCCCTCGTTACAGGCGGATGTGAATAAACTATTGGAAGAGCTCAGTAATATATTCAAAGGAGTATTTCTTATAAACGACCTTTCGGCAAAAACATCGGATAAGATAGTAAGCTATGGCGAACGCCTGTCGTCGCTGATAATAAGCGTTGCATTCTCCGATCTTGATTTTCTGGATGTCACACAGTTAATAAAAACAGATTCCTCCTTCGGAAAACATATACCCGATATCGAATTGTCAAGCAAATTGATAAGAGATGCTTTCGAAAATTCGTCAAAAAGGATTCTTGTTGCAGGATATATATCCACATGCAAAACAACAGGAGAGATCACCAATCTGGGTCGTGGAGGATCGGATTATACTGCTGCCATATTTGCTTCAGCACTCGATGCTAATATATTAGAGATATGGTCTGATGTTGACGGCTTTATGTCTGCCGACCCGAAGGTAATCAATGGTGCTCATGTGATAGAGAACCTAACATTTACCGAAGCCACCGAGCTTTGTAATTTCGGAGCAAAAATAATCTATCCACCAACGATTTTCCCTGTCTATCATAAGAATATACCCATTCGCATAAAAAATACTTTTAAGCCCGAAGCTCCCGGAACTTATATCTCTCACGACGGGGATATAAAGAAAGGAAAGGCGATGATAAAAGGTATATCATCCATATCCGACACATGCCTGATAACAGTTCTTGGACTCGGAATGGTAGGTATTATCGGTGTAAACTACCGAATATTCAGGGCTTTGGCAAATAACGGTATCAGTGTTTTCTTAGTATCTCAGGCATCATCCGAAAATAGCACGTCTATTGGTGTACGCACTGCCGACTCCGAACTGGCAGTACATGTTCTCGAAGAAGAGTTTGCAAAAGAAATAGCATTGGGGAGTATCAACCGTGTACAACTGGAGACAGACCTTGCTACAGTAGCTATTGTTGGCGAAAATATGAAGTATACTCCGGGAATTGCCGGCCGACTATTCGAAACATTAGGGAAGAGCGGTATTAGCGTCATCGCTTGTGCTCAGGGTGCATCAGAGGTAAATATATCTTTTGTTATAAAAAACAAATATCTTAGGAAGGCATTAAACTCTATTCACGACTCGTTTTTCTTGTCCGACTATAAGGTACTCAATCTCTTTATTGTCGGCATTGGTACAGTTGGAGGAAATTTGATTGAACAAATCAGACAACAGCAACCGAAGCTGATAGAACAATACAGCCTCAAGCTGAATGTTGTGGGTATTGCCCGGGGAAAGAAAGCTTTATTCTGTCGCGAAGGGATCAACCTGAACAGATACAAAGAAGAACTGGACGAAAAGGGAATACCAAGCTCTCCGGAAATTCTGAGGGACGAGATCCTCAACATGAATATATTCAACGCTGTATTTGTAGACTGTACTGCCAGCGAAACCGTTGCCCAGATATACGGAGATCTTCTTTCACATAGTATTTCTGTGGTTACAGCCAACAAAGTGGCTGCATCTTCGGCTTATGATAATTATATAAAGCTAAAAAATACAGCACGGGAAAGAAACATTAAGTTCTTATTTGAGACAAATGTCGGTGCAGGTCTTCCTGTAATCAATACGATGAACTCTCTTGTAAACTCAGGAGATAAAATAGTGAAAATAGAAGCTGTACTTTCGGGAACACTCAATTATATATTCAACACGATCAGAGCCGATATACCTTTCAGCAAGGCGATCTATATGGCTAAGGAATGCGGCTTCTCAGAGCCGGATCCTCGTATCGATCTCAGTGGTATGGATGTTATAAGAAAACTCGTTATCTTAACCCGAGAGGCTGGTTACCGAGTAGAACAAACAGAAGTTAAGAAGAACCTATTCATACCCCAAGAGTATTTTGATGGTACGATAGAAGAATTTTGGGCTACGATCAGAAATCAGGATGCCGAGTTTGAAGAAAGGCGCAAAAAGCTCGAAAACGAACACAAACATTTGCGATTTGTTGCCAAATACGAGAACGGACACTGTGAAGTCGGACTCCAGGAAGTTGGGCAAAACCATCCATTCTACGATTTGGAAGGCAGCAACAACATCATACAAATTACGACCGAAAGATATAACGAGTATCCGATGATAATAAAAGGGTATGGAGCAGGGGCAAGTGTCACGGCAGCAGGCGTATTCTCTGATATTATCAGTATTGCAAATGTGAGGTAACTCAAATAGCTAGATTTTATTTAAACTTATAACATAACTAACTCCCCCATTACGACAATAGGGGAAGTAAAAGAGATCCTAAATGAAAACAATTATAATTTTAGCAGACGGTGCTGCTGATGAGCCTATTGCCGAACTCGGAGGTAAAACTCCGTTACAAGCCGCAAAAAAACCATATATAGATATGCTCGCGGCTAAAGGAAAAAGTGGAGAACTGGATACAATCCCTGCGGGCTTCAAACCCGGAAGTGAGATTGCCAACCTATCGGTACTGGGATACGATGTTCCGAAAGTATTTGAAGGTAGAGGTTCGCTAGAGGCAGCAAGCATGGGAGTAGATATACTTCCCGGAGAAATGGCTATGCGATGCAATCTGATCTGTATAGAAGATGGTAAAATAAAGAATCATTCAGCGGGGCATATTTCAAGTGAAGAAGCTAAAGAATTGATTCTTTTCTTAGATAAAGAACTAAACGATGGGAAAGTAAGCTTTTATCCGGGAGTTTCATACCGCCACCTTTTAAAACTAAAAGGCGGAAATAAGAATCTCGATTGTACTGCTCCCCACGATGTTACAGGAACACCATACAAGGAGGTTTTAATAAAAGCGGAAACAGCGGAAGCACAAGAAACAGCCGATTATCTGAATCAGCTCATTCTAAAATCACAGGAACTGCTCAAAGACCATCCGGTAAACAAGAAGCGCATTACAGAGGGTAAAGATCCTGCAAATAGTATTTGGCCATGGTCTCCGGGTTACCGCCCGCAGATGCAAACATTACAAGAACTATTCGGAATCAAAAGTGGCTGGGTAATTTCTGCTGTAGACTTAATCATGGGCATTGGTGTATACGCAGGGCTTAAATTAATACACGTAGAAGGAGCAACGGGGTTGTACGACACCAACTATGAAGGAAAGGCGCAAGCTGCGATAGAAGCTCTTAAAAAAGACGATTTCGTATATCTACACATAGAAGCTAGTGACGAGGCAGGACATGAAGGCGATTATGAACTGAAAACTAAAACAATCGAATATCTTGACAATCGGGTTGTAAAAACAATATATGAAGCGACAAAAGACTGGGACGAACCTGTAACAATTGCTATTCTACCTGACCACCCTACCCCATGTGCTATAAAAACTCATACAAACAAGCCTATACCGTTCGTTATATACCGCTCGAATGGAGAAGCGGATAGTGTACAAGTTTACGATGAGTTCGAATCTCCGAAGGGAGCGTACGGATTGATACGAGGGAAAGAATTTATGGAAACATTATTTAGCGATAAATGAAAAAAGGAGAAGGTTAAACCTTCTCCTTTTCTATTATTTTCTCTATAGCCGCCTTATTTCTTCACCCATTCTTTTTTCTTCTCATCATAGATATTCAGAAGTTTAATCTTGAACCAAAGTGTAGTATATCCGGGTATTATTTGCACTCCACTGCTATATGACCCTACAGTTCCATAACCAAGTAGGTAAGGAATACAAACCTCAGCTTGTTCATCTATTTTCATATTCTGAAGCATGGTAGCAAACCCATCAATCAATCCACCATTCACTCTAGTCCTAAGCACCATACCATTTTTGTCACCTTCGGTACTATCAAATGTATATTTAGTATCGTCCAAGCGGAAAAACCAACCTTCATATCTTACAGAAACACTATCCGTAAAGATCGGAAATCGATCTATTGAAGGCTCATCCCCAGGAACGAAATCAGTTATCGATTTCCAATATACACTTCCATTACCACTTTGCGAAGGGCGGGGTGTATATCCTGAAGAAGAGGCATTTCTTACCTGCTGTTCATTATATGTTTTCCATTCTTGACTTACAGTGCTGTCATCGTCATCATTCACGCATGAGCCGAAAGAGATGAGAACACCAAATAAAACAGCTAATATTAAAATTCTTCTATTCATATATTCATTATATGGGTTACAATCGGGTTTAGCCAATTGTTTTCAATAAATTCTTCATACTTACTTTATCAGCAATAATATCCGATAATTTGTCTATAGCCACACGTTCCTGCTGCATTGTATCACGATAGCGAATTGTTACAGTATTATCCTGCAATGACTGGTGATCTACAGTAACACAGTAAGGAGTTCCTATCGCATCCTGACGGCGGTAACGCTTGCCGATACTGTCCTTCTCATCGTATTGACATTTAAAGTCAAATTTCAGAGCATCAATAATTTCACGTGCTTTCTCCGGAAGGCCGTCTTTTTTTACCAAAGGTAATACAGCAAGCTTGATAGGAGCCAGTGCTGCCGGCAATCTTAATACTACACGAGTTTCTCCGTCTTCTAATACTTCCTCTGCATACGCAGCCGAAAGTGTAGATAAGAACATACGGTCTACACCGATAGACGTTTCAATAACGTAAGGAGTGTATGATTTATTGAGTTCAGGATCGAAATATTGTAATTTTTTACCAGAAAACTTCTCATGGCTTGCCAAGTCAAAATCGGTACGAGAGTGTATGCCTTCTACTTCTTTAAATCCGAATGGCATTTCAAATTCGATATCAGTTGCTGCATTTGCATAATGGGCTAGCTTGTCATGGTCGTGGAAACGATACTTGTTATCGCCGAATCCAAGCGACTTATGCCATTTCATGCGAAACTCTTTCCATTTTGCAAACCAATCGAGCTCTTCTCCCGGACGAACGAAGAACTGCATCTCCATCTGTTCGAACTCACGCATACGGAAGATAAACTGACGAGCTACAATCTCGTTACGGAATGCTTTACCAATCTGCGCAATACCGAAAGGAATCTTCATACGCCCTGTTTTTTGCACATTCAGGAAGTTTACGAAAATACCCTGTGCAGTCTCAGGACGAAGATATACTTTCATTGCACCATCAGCAGTAGATCCCATCTCGGTAGAAAACATAAGATTGAACTGACGAACTTCAGTCCAGTTACGTGTCCCGCTGATAGGGTCAACTATTTCGCAATCGAGAATGATTTGACGTAGTTCTTCCAGATTGCTATCATTCAATGCTTTTGCAAAACGAGCATGCACTTCATCACGCTTAGCCTGATTTTCTAATACACGAGGATTGGTTTGACGAAACATGGCTTCATCGAAACTCTCACCAAATCGTTTTGCTGCTTTCTCTACTTCTTTATTTACTTTGTCGTCCATCTTAGCCAAATAATCTTCGATCAGAACATCGGCACGATAACGCTTTTTACTGTCTTTATTGTCAATCAAAGGATCGTTGAACGCATCAACGTGTCCGGATGCTTTCCAGATAGTAGGGTGCATAAAGATAGCAGAATCAATACCAACAACATTTTCATTCAAAAGTACCATACTGTCCCACCAGTACTTTTTGATATTGTTTTTTAATTCTACACCCATTTGCCCATAATCATATACGGCACTTAGCCCATCATATATTTCACTAGACTGAAAAACAAAACCATACTCCTTGCAATGGGAAACTATCTTCTTAAAAACATCTTCTGACATATTCCTATGACTCTTTTTTACGTTATCTAATAAATAAACAAACAGAACATATCTAATGCCTTATATTGTAAGCTATAATCATTCTGAAAGAGATTATACTTAAACAGGCAATAAACAGATCTGACCTAAAATGAATAAGTTGCACAAAGTAAGCATTTTTTTTTGATATAAAACAGAAGGGTGTTTAACGAATTCCATTGATTTTACACTCTATATAAAAAAACTTATCTTCGTTGTCACTAAAACAAATGTATTCTGATGAGATATTTATATCTTTTACTATTCATCTTTACAACCCTTTCAACTGTGGCTCAAACAGTTGAAGGCAACTCATCAGGATATGTGCAAGGCTCTGTATATGACTCAATAACAAAAGATCCTATCCCATTTGTCACCGTCAGATTGCTTAATGAGGCAGATAGCAGCTACATAAAAGGGGTTGCAACAAACGAAAAAGGTAATTTCAAGCTATCGGTTACGACAGGAAAATACATTTTGGAAGCTTCTTTTTTAGGATATAAAAGATTTTTACAAAACTTTAATATTTCTACACAAAATCCCGGCTATTCATTTGGGAATATCTATCTCGTAGAAAATACCATTCAGCTCAAAGATGCCATTGTAGAAGCGAAGGTACCCGATATATTGGTCAAAGGCGACACCATCGAGTATAATGCCACATCATACACATCTCAGGAGAGTGATATGCTGCAAGACATAATAAAAAATATGCCCGGAGTAGAGATAGACGCACAGGGCAATATATCGGCAAATGGAAAGCCTGTAAAAAAAATACTGGTAGACGGAAAGGAGTTTTTCGGAAATGATATTCCGATGGCATTGGCAAACCTTCCCGCAAACATGATAAAAAAGCTCCAACTCTATAAAGAGGAGTCTGAAGCAGCAAAAGTAACCGGATTTAAAGATAAAGATCCCGATCAGGTACTCAATCTGGTTGTAAAAGAAGAACTGAAACAGAGCATCTTTGGAGAAGTAAAAGCCGGATATGGGAGTGACGACAGATACGCCAATAAAGCAATAACAAACTACATGCGCAACGACAATCAGGTGTCTTTAGTCGGAGAAATGAGTAATACCAATGACAATGGGTATCCGATGGGTATGGACAACGGGATTGAGAAGAATAAAAATCTGGGCGCAAATATTTTTCTCCAGCCTTCAGAAAAAATCAGAGTAGGCGGCAGTATCCGCTATGCAAATAACGACAACCTGATGGAAACAAAAACCAATACTCAGACTTTCTTATCTTCGGGTGATCGTTTCTCCAAACAGGATGCATCGTACCGCAGCAAAAGAGAAAATGCAAACTTAGGAATGAACCTGCAATGGAAGCCCGATTCGCTCACTACCATTTTTGCACGGTCATATATCAGCCTTAACAACACAAAGAATATTCAAAGTTCGACCAATCTTTCCTATGTAGCCGAAAAGGATACCACGTCGGGATATTCGAATAGTCAATCGAAAGGTGATGGTTACAACATAAATAATTTTGTAACTATCGGCCGAAAATTGAATGATAAAGGGAGGACAGTAAGCTTTACTTTCAACAATTCGATTAGAAAGGATAACAGTAAAGGAACTAATTATTCTCAAACGACCTATAGCGAAGGAAAAGATGATAAAATAATAGACCAGCAAAACAAGACAGATAATAATACCAGCAACTACACTTTATCCCTATCGTATGTAGAGCCGTTGGGAAAAGACCATAGACTACAGTTTGCATACTCGTATGGGGTAAATAATTCGGAGCGGATGCGTGATGTCCGCAAAAAAGATGGTGCAGGCAATTATACTCTTCTGGATACGGCTTATGCACGAAATACCGAGAATAGATATGTGAACCAAAATATAAGTTTGAACTTTCAGACGACTAAGGAAAAATACAATTATACGATAGGATTGAGCATCGATCCGTCATATTCGCGAAGTAAAGTAAGCATTGCCGATTCTATCATCGAAAATCTTAAACAGAATGTCATAAACTTTTCGCCAACTCTAAACTTTTCGTACCAACCAAACGATCACACCAACCTAGATATAAGCTACTCAGGATCGACCAGTCAACCGGGGATCACTCAACTATCTGCCGATACCGTTATCGTTAGTGCATTATCTAAATATTATGGAAACCCAAATTTGAAACCAAGCTATAGCAACAACTTCAATGTATATTATCGGAAATCTGACTACGCCTCAAATCGTTATATGATGCTTTCGGGAGGATTCAATTATACATTCAACAACATTGTAGACTATACTCTGATAGATGATTTGGGGAATAGTACGAATACATATAGAAATGTAAGTGGTAATATGGGCGCAAATATCAATTTTATATTCAATACCCCATTACGAAACAAGAAATTCACGATCGACAACAGCACCTATGCCAACTATTACAAGAATATTGGCTACACGAACGGTGAAGAAGCGAAAACGCATAATATAGTACTTAGTGAAAAAGTTTCAGGAAAGTTTAAGGTTGACAAACTTGAAACACGCCTCGAACTAGGTATGACATATAACATAACAAAGAATAATTTGTCGAATGTGCAAGATAGAAACACATCCAACTACAATATCCAACATTCTGTGTTATGGAAACTACCCTACGATTTTTCGATACAGAACTTCCTCAATATGACATATTATGCAGGGTATGGCAATGATTTTAAGAAGAAAGAAATACTTTGGAATGCTTCTGTCTCAAAACTATTCCTAAAAAAGAAAAGAGGTACACTGAAGGTTGAATTCTATGATATACTGAACGACAGAAATAATCTGTCACGTTATGTAAGCAGTAACTACATGTCAGACTCGCGCACAAATAGTATCAACCGATACTTCATGTTTAGCTTCTCCTATAAGTTTAATATTATCAAGAGTAAGGGGAAAAGTAATGATGGCGATATAGATGAACTAGAATACAATTAAATACTCAAACTTACCTCCCGGCTACCATCCTCTTGTACTTTGACATAAACATTTACCGTATCTTTTGGCAGTAAAGTGTCAACTTTCTCAGGCCATTCAATAAAGCAAAGGCTGCCGCTATAAAAGTAATCTTCGTAGCCAAAATCAAAAACCTCCTCAATTTTATTGATACGATAAAAGTCGAAATGATAGATCAATTCTCCACTGTCGGAACGGTATTCGTTTACGATAGCAAACGTAGGGCTGTTGATGGTATCAGATACTCCGAGATTCTCGCAGATAGCTTTTATAAATGTCGTTTTGCCTGCTCCCATATCTCCATGAAAAGCAAATACAGTATTATCGCCCATAGCACGGATAAACTCGAGAGCCGCCTCGTCTATTTTATCTAATGATTCTATCTTTATATTCATATTCAAAATTATTCTACAATGTAACTTCTGATTGCAAAGATATATTTTGGAAAACAAATTTTCTGTTATTTCCCGATCAAAGTAATAAAAGGAACAATCATTTCTTCGAGCGAAATACCCCCATGCTGAAATGTATCTGTGTAATAAGACACGTAGTAATTATAATTATTCGGATAAGCAAAGAAATCGTCGCCTGTAGCAAAGATATACTTAGAGCTGATATGCAATGCGGGTAAGCCTATCTTTTCGGGAGAATGAATATCGTATACTTTTTTGCGGTCATAATCCAGATTGCGCCCTACCTTATAACGAATATTCGTATTCACCGTCTTATCGCCAATTACCTTGAGTGGATTTTTTACCCGTATCGTTCCATGATCGGTAGTCAAAATAATTTTATATCCCATTGCTTTTGCCTTCTTCAGAATATCCATTGTACTCGAATGTTTAAACCAAGACCGAGTCAAAGAACGATAGGCGGCTTCGTCGGATGCAAGTTCCCGTATCATTCTCGATTCAGTACGGGCATGAGAAAGCATATCCACAAAGTTGATAACAACTACATTCAGTTGCTTATTGCTTAGCCGATCCATCCCTTGCAGCAGCTTTTCTCCCGATGAAGAGGATAATAACTTATTATATGAGAAAGTATAATTTTTTCTGTATCGCTCAATCTGAGTATGCAGTAAAGCTTCTTCATTGAGGTTTTTACTTTCATCCTCATCTTCATCCACCCAAAGGTCGGGATACAATTTGGCCATTTGGGAAGGCATCAACCCCGAAAAAATGGCGTTGCGTGCATATTGAGTCGCAGTGGGTAATATGCTTAAGTATTCGTCTTCGGAAATTGTAAAATCATTTGCCAAAAGGTCTTTTATATCAGACCACTGATCGAGCCTAAAATTATCAATAAGGATAAAGAACAATTTTTCGCCATTATCCAAAAGTGGAAATACTTTCTGCGAAAAAAGCTCAGGGCTTATCAAAGGTCTCTTATTCGGATTTTGTACCCACGACTCATAATTCTTCTTTACGAACTTACAGTAACTATTATTGGCTTCATTCTTTTGTATCCGAAGCAAGTCCATCAAGGGGCTGTCTGATGCTGCCAGCTCAAGCTCCCAGTAAACAAGCTTTTTGTAGATATCCACCCATTGCTCGTACGTATTCGAATCATTTATCTGTGCACTGATTTTATTAAATTCTTCGCGATAACCTTCAACTGTAACCTCTGAAACAATATCGTCCTTGTGCAGGTTTTTCTTGATGGAAAGGAGGATTTGATTGGGATTGACGGGCTTGATAAGATAGTCTGCTATCTTTTTCCCAATAGCGTGAGTCATAATCCCCTCATCTTCGCTTTTTGTAATCATAATAACGGGAATATTGGGGTTGATCTCTTTGATGATGCTTAATGCATCGAGCCCCGAAACACCGGGCATATTCTCGTCAAGAAAAACAATATCGAAAGATTCGCTTTTTATACTATCAATAGCATCCTGACCACTATTTACTGGAGTGACTTCATATCCCTTCTCTTCTAAAAAAAGGATATGCGATCGTAGCATATAAATTTCATCGTCAGCCCAAAGTATCCGTCTTTTCCTCATTTATAATCTATTAAATAAAGCAAACCACATTATTTGAATATAAAGTGGCTTGCTATATCATTCGTTGCACTTTATTCTCAAAAGTACAAACAGAAGTTCAATATGAAAATTTGAGATTGTTAAACTTTATTATTTAAGTACCTTGTTTATTTCGTTCAACAAATATTCTTTAGGATCGGAGCTATATTCCCAAAACATCACTCCTCCCATTTTATTATCCAATACATACTGACATTTTTCTTTTACTGACTCCTCATCGTCGTAAGTAACAAATACTCCTTTGTAGAAATTGAACAAGTATGGTGCACGTGCACTCTGATCCCAATATCGATAGTACTCGTTCTGATTTACAAGGCTATCCTTGATGTAGGTATAGCCCCTACCCCTTATCTGTTCTGCAACAGGATCGCCAATACCTTTAGACGCTCCTTTCTTCAGATTAAAAGCTCGTCCATAAAAAGCAATGCCCATCACTAGCTTTTCGGCCGGAACACCGGCGGCTAAATAAGCCTTTACGGCAACATCAGCCCCTTGCTTTTGAGGATATTTGTCGGAAGGATAGAGATTGGTATGGTGTATTGCTTGTTCATTACTTTGCGAATCGTAGGTCATGATATTTACATAATCGAGATATTCCTGTGCTTTATTCATTTCGGTGCTATCTACAAACTGCTGAAAACCACCAACAGCCGTTGTTAATAGATATTTCTTATCAGTCTCTTTTTCCAAAGCATCAAGTTCATCTCTGATAGCAGCAAACATCAACGTATAATTGTGCTTGTCTTCGGGACGGTATACATTCCCCACATCACCCGGAAGAGCAGGATATTCCCAATCGATGTCTACCCCGTCAAGATTATTTTTTTTCATTATTTCCACCGCAGATTTAGCAAATGTTTTCTGTCCTTCAGCAGTCAGCACGGCGTCCGAAAAATTACGGCTCCAAGACCAGCCTCCGATAGATATCAAGATTTTGAGATCAGGGTTTTGCTGCCTCAATTCGTTTAGCTTCCTGAAATTGGTCGTATCGGTCGCCTCATTCGTAAGAAATGCTTTTCCATCCTTTACATCGACAAAGGCATAGTTAATATGCGTAATTTTGTTAGGCGAGATTTTGTCTACATCCACTAAACCATTATATCCTCCCACATAAGCGATAATAACCGGGCGTGAGGGTTCACCTGATGTCTTTGACTTCTTGCCACACGAACAGAAACCCGTTAAAATAAGGGCACATAGAATGCCATACGTAAAGATGTTTTTCATGCTATTATTTTTTTTGATAGTTTGCTTTGAATACAAAACTAAGAAAAATAATTGTAAATTAATTAGTTAGCAAAAGAGTTTTATTTCTCAATATATGACTTAATAGCCTCTACATATTCCTCAAAATTTTCTTATAGAAAGCTCGTATTTCATTTTATTAAAATTATCTCATTATAAAGAGCTCTTTGATATAATGGGATATTTTAGGTAGTTGCACAATAAAAAAAAGTGACATTAAAAAATAGGGTAAAAGTGTCACTTTTGTCACCTTTTAACAATTCCTCTCCGAATAAAAAGCATAGAAAACAAAAACGGCATAAGACCCATGCCGTGATGATATTATATCGTATTTTCTATAAGCTATCGCCAAAATCTTCTCTGAATTTAGCCATCAATCGCTGCGGCCAATCATTTATCGGTTCGAGCCCTCCCATAAAAAAGCGAAGAACAGGCGGTTCGTATACGAATTTCAGCCCTCCTATCAGGTTGCGATTTTCATACAGCCATGTCATTCGATCTTCCACATATTTGATTTGTGAAAGGGTAAACACACGGCGAGGAACAGCCAAGCGAAGTAATTCCATATCTGCATAGGTCTCGTTGCCATATTCATCACGCTGGTTAGATACCGACCCTCTCTCCATACCACGTACTCCCGAGATAAGGAAAAACGCAGCGGCTAAAGCACCCGCCGGATATTCTTTCTGAGGGATATGAGAACAAATTTCCATCGCATTGACGTGTGCGCCTAATACACCGGGAGGTGTCACTACAGGAATGCCTTTCTTTTCGAAAGCATTAACCAAATATTCAATAAACTGCGGGCTTTGGCATATCATACCCTCATCCAATGTTTCATACAGTCCGATGGCAATAGCTTCTATCTCACGAACCGACATACCGCCATAGGTAAGGAATCCTTCGAACAGAGGAACAAGCGGTTCCAACTCCTTCATGATGGCGTAATCATTGGTACAGATACCGCCGCCACGAGACGAGCTCAGCTTTCGTGCCGAGAAGTAAACCAAGTCAGCAAGATCGGTCATTGCAAGGATAATCTCAGCCATCGAGCTATTCTTAAACTCCTCCTCACGTTGCTTGATCAGCCATGCATTTTCTCCTAGCAAACTAGCATCAAGGACAAGGCGTATTTTGTATTTATCGGCAATAGCACGCACACCCCGAAAGTTTTCCATCGAGAAAGGCTGTCCGCCAATAAGGTTGGTAGATGCTTCCATGCGGATATAAGGAATATTGGCAGCTCCATGTTTGTTGATGCATTTCTCCAACTTTTCAAGGTTCATATTCCCCTTAAACGGGTGCTTGCTATTTATTACATAGGCTTCATCATAGAGCAATTCTTCGATTTTACCGCCATATTGGGTAATGTGTGCCATTGCTGTAGTGAAGTGATAGTTCATCGGCACAATGCTTCCCTTACGGATATAGGCGTTGGATATGATATTCTCCGCCGCGCGTCCCTGATGTACGGGAAGAAGATATTTTTTACCGAGTACTTCCTCCACAGCTTTCTGATAGCGGACAAAACTTTGCGATCCGGCGTAAGCATCATCGGCTATCATCATAGCACCCATCTGGCGATCACTCAACGCATTGGTACCGCTGTCGGTAAGCATATCCAGGAAAACATCTTTTGTGTCGAGCCTGAATGTATTGAATCCGGCTTCGTAAAGAGCTTCCAAACGACGTTCAATTGGGACTAAATGTAATTTTTGTACAACACGCACCTTGTGCAATTCCAGCGGAATACTTTCTCCACTGTAAAATTTAATCTTAGAAGAGTTTTCTGACATGATATTAGTTTATAGTAATGCTAAAAATTAGATTTCGCAATTTATAAATAAATATCTGATAAACAAATGAAAAAGACGCAAGGAAGTGGCTAATAAGCAAAAATTATTCGCTTTAATTTCTTTTTTGAAACAAATAGTCATAATTTTAAAAAGGAACAATTCTCTTGCTTAATTTGTTAAATTAGTTACTCCCCGAATAATGTATAAATATCAAATATAAATTACACAGAAAATGGAAAAAGTAAAATTGAATAATGGTATAGATATACCATGGGTTGGACTAGGCGTATTCCGCTTGGAAGATAACAAGGAAGCTGAAAAGGTGATAGGAACCGCATTCTCAGTTGGATACAGGCATATCGACACAGCCATGTATTATCACAACGAAGAAGCTGTAGGAAAAGCTATTAAAAACTCGGGTATTCCTCGGGAAGAAATATTCGTAACCACAAAGATGTGGAACTCAGACCAGCGAAGCGGCAAGGTAAAAGAAGCCTTTGAGACCAGCTTAAGAAAGCTTGATCTCGATTACATCGATCTATATCTTGTTCACTGGCCTGTAGAAGGGAAGTTCATAGAAACATGGAAAAAGTTTGAGGAAATATATCAAACTGGGAAAGTGAAAGCAATTGGCGTCAGCAATTTCAAGCAATACCACTTGGAGGCATTGGCAAAAGAATCGACCATAACTCCTGCCGTAAATCAGATAGAATTGCACCCATATCTTGTACAAGAAAATGATTTGAGCTATTGCAAGAAAGCAGGTATCCGTGTAGAAGCATGGAGTCCTTTTGCGGCGAATCAGACGGGATTGTTCAATGAAAAGATATTGACTGACCTCGCAGACAAATACTCGAAATCTCCGGCTCAGATAATACTCCGTTGGGATTACCAACGTGGAGTAGTAACCATACCTAAGTCATCAAACGAGAAACGCATGGTCGAGAATCTGAATATATTTGACTTTAGTCTGAACGAAGATGAAATCAAAAGCATCAATTCGCTAAATAAAAATTTGCGTATAGGACCAGATCCGGATCATGTAAATTTCTAAGAAAGCTTATCACGCAATCCATTAAAAGCGATTAAGGGAATAGGGTAATGATATACGCCAAGTGGTTAAAATATGAGCTTTATAATAATTTCATTTCGCATATCATTACCTTTGCATCCAAAATAAAAAAGACGAATGGAAAATAAATTCTATAAAGAATTTGGAGAGCTTCTTACAAAACACTTCCCATATAAGGTTCAAAAAATATCGATAAATGCGGGATTTACTTGTCCAAACAGGGATGGGTCGAAAGCCGTAGGAGGATGTACATATTGCAACAACCAAAGCTTTAGCCCGGGGTATGGAGGAAAGCAACGCAGTGTTAGCGACCAACTCAGAGATGGCATTGCTTTCTTCTCTTACAAGTATCCTGAAATGAAATACCTCGCATACTTTCAGTCATACACAAATACCTATGATAGTATCGAGAAACTGATTGAACTGTATGAAGAAGCATTATCATATCCCAATGTTGTGGGATTGATTATCGGCACACGCCCCGACTGCATGCCGGACGAGTTACTCGATTATTTTGCTGAGCTAAATAAAAGAACTTTCCTCATCATAGAATACGGCTTGGAATCAACGCTTGATTCCACTCTTGAATTTATAAATCGTGGACACACGCATCAGGAAAGTGAAGAGGCCATACTTAAAACAGCAGCAAAAGGGATATATACAGGAGCACATCTTATTCTTGGGCTACCTCATGAAAGCCGTGAGCAGGTACTGGCACATGCCGACGTAGTAGCCAAGCTTCCACTGACAACTATAAAGCTACACCAGCTACAACTGATAAAAGGAACAGTAATGGCAAGGCAATATCGGGAACATCCCGAATGGTTCAATCTGTTCGAGGTAGACGATTACATTGACCTATGTATCGACTTTGCCGAGAAACTTAATCCTGACTTTATCATAGAGCGTTTTATTTCTCAATCGCCGAAACAGCTACTGATAGCACCTGATTGGGGGTTGAAAAACTTCGAATTCACCGCCAAAGTATTGAAAAAGTTTGAGGAAAGAAAGACGTGGCAGGGGCGGTTGTATCGTAAATAATTACTTTTTATCTTCTTTCTCTTTACTCTCCTTTTTCCCGGTAAAGAAATTCTTGACTTTTGAGAAAAACTGAGTTACTTTTTTCGCCATGTTTTGCTTTTGTTGCGAAACACCTACCGACTCCGCAAGAGCAGGCTGCAATATCTGCCAAAAGTAATTGAATGTGGAGTGATAAGGGTCACGATCGAGCGTTACATCAGCCACACGAGGTTTTGACCGCTTACTATTCGGATTATTAGACCTTACAAGAATATTGGCAATCCTTGACAAAAGCTTATTTTGCTCTTCAATTTCTATATCTTTGAATATGGTTAATTTAAGATCATTATACCGAAACAGCATATTGGCTCTGGCATCTATACTGGAAGCCTCTGTCCTGAAATAGAAATCCTGCAATATACCACTCTGCAACTCAACTTTTGCTAAAGGGAGAAATACACCATTCAATCTCGTCATATCAAACTGCTGCATATTTGCTTCTAACACAAAAGAATCATAATCAGCACTTACGGGAATATTCCAGCGGGCGGTAAAAGTACCTCCCATAAATTTACCATCTACATCTAAACGGATAAATTGCTCGGGGTAAGAAGCTATATTTGTCAAGCCGCTTATTTTACCATTCATATTGTCAAAGTGAATCTTACCAGACATATTGCCGTTTCTTGGCAGCTCTTCATACAGCACGGAAAAATTATTAACATTCGCCGAATCTATATCTAGCTGAACAGGCAGTTTCTGTATTTTCTCATAGATCAGCGGCATAATATTATGCTCTATCTTTATTTGCTGATTCTTAAGGTTCAACAGAACGACATCCTCTATCTTTAGATGCTTAGCCTTTATCTTATTATCGGCAGTCAGTGCCGAATAATCGAGCCCTGAAAGCTGAAACTTACCCATTGTAAAATCAAACCAGTCTTTATGCTTCGGATGTTTGTATGCAAATTCAAATTTGGGATAAGTAGATTTCATCTTCACATCCGAGACTTCTGCTATCTGCCCTCTCTTATCTATATTGATATTGCCAAAACTAAGAGTATAGAATCCATCCATGATTGGAAAAGAAAGGTCTTTGGTATTAAAACGAATATCAGCGAGGTCAAATTTCTTCTTTTGGGTATCTAAAGTCAGACCACGAAGAAAGAGGCTAGTCTCGTTCAGCTTTTGCCTTTCTTCTTTGTTGTCTGTTTTAGAATTAGAGTAATTGAGATTGGCATCCGTAAGATTGAACTCTCCCACTGACAGATTATGAAGATAGGGCGCAATAAAAGAGTAAATATCCTTTCGTGAAGAGACAGTTTGTGAATCTATATTCTGAGTTTCTATAGAATGCTTGCGTATATCCAAAGTCGGTTTATAAAAATTGATAGCCGCCAAACCCAACGAAGAACCTTCTGACCTCATGATCCAGCTAAGACCTGAAAAATCAAACTGTGCAATTTTGAAATCAAGCGTATCTGAAGGCCGATTCAGATTAACACTTGCATTCGAAACGACAAGCTTACCTAGATTGATGTTTCTACCGAGGAATTGAAGATTTAGTTTATGACTTGCCCCTTTGTCTAATTTTTCTTTTTTACTATTATTCGCATAATATACTCGTGGAGACTGCAACATTAACTCTGCGATATCCAAGTTATGATGAATATTCCATTTCAAAGAATCTAATTTAAACGCAGTCAATTCAGCACTCAAACTATCTTCATCTTTACCGATATAAATAAAATTGGGGTCAGTTATAGACAAATTATCGACAGAAAGCTTCGTTAAAAAAGAAGACTTTCCCGGAGACAGGGCTTTCTTCTTATTATCACCTCCATCTATTTTTGTTTTCATTACCTTTATCTGAGGAGCTTCTACAAAGAAGTCTTTAAGAGCGATTGTTTTATCTTTGAAGTAGTCAATATTGTCAAATCCTGTAATCTGTATCAGGGGCGAAGCAATATCATAAACTACGGAAGCCTCTTCCCAAGATTTATCTTGCGGAGTTAACTTGATATCCTTCAACACCATTTCCCCCGTACTGGTAGATACATCAGCAGCAGCTATCTGCAATTGATATTTCTTCCCGAATAGGAGATTATCAAAATCCCTAAAGGAAAGACTTATATCATCACTTGTGAATAAATAGGGTGAAGTCGCCCTAGTATCTTTACTGATAAGAAATTTGGATGCATGGAAATTCAAATCTTTCAGACGAAAGGTTTCATCGTCTTCCTTATTATGATATATCAGATTTGCATTCTTCAGATTTATTCTTTTTACAGATAAGAAATCGGAATACGGAGTAAAAAAATCAAGGACATTCTCGGGTGAAACCTTCTTTTTATCTTTCGATTTACCTTTATTTTTTTCCGTTAATTTAAAATATTCAATATTAGGCGATTCAATATTAAGAAGCTCAGCAGAAACTCCTGCGGTATATTCGAGTCCATCAACACTTATAGACTTCACATCTCCGAACAAATAATCCTTCTTAGTATTGGTAGATAAAGGTTTGATTTTTATATCTGATATTTCAAACTTTTCAGTATTCGTATCTAAATACAAGCGTTTTACATTTAACTCAGAATTATTACTTCTTTGTGTTCCATTAATATTATCTGCTATCATCGTGAAGTTATCCACATACCAGAATTTCCTCAACTTTTCGGAAAGAGAATCTACAAGAAAATCATTGGCATGAAAATCAAACTTTCCCAGCGTATAAACATCCGTAATGTTATTTTGAGTATGTACATAATTAAATTTGGTTTCTTCTACACTTATCTTGTCTATAGATGTCCGATAAAGAATAGGAGACAGTATTGTATATAAAGACCAAGGCTCGTCTTGCAGCTTCTTCTCTTCCACAGGGATAGAGTCGTCCGATGCTCCCTGTACGCTATGATACTGTATGTCTGTAGACCTGATATCGAAAGTACGGGCATGAAGGTGATTTAATCCTTTTCTCCTTTCAAATCCAACCCCCTTCACCTTCACCTCATCCACTGTAGCTTTTAGATAATCTCCCGTTTTCTCAAGCCGACGTGCCCAAAATTCATCTTTAGGGTGAATATCCACACCGTCAATTTGAATAATGGAATCGATCGTACTCAGTTGAATATTCTTCGTATTAAGAATGATTTCGTCACTATACAAAAGGGATTGCGGAGTACTTGCCGAGAACTCAAAATTATCGCACAATAGAAGTTTTCCCGATTCTGAAGAATTTTCATCCAACAAGAAATTAAACGCAAAAAAGTTAGCGTCCTTCAATCCGTACACAACAGGTGATACAGAATCGACCACAGTATATGAAACATTCATATTGGTGAGGTTGATCCTACTTACTGCAAGTCGGTTTATATAAGGAGATACAATTTGATATAGTGTTTGCGACTTTCTATTTTTATGCTGCTCATCGAGAGTATCTGTTGAATATGTAGGTTCAAAAACTTTTATATCCGGCGAATTTACCTCAAAGAGATTAAACTTCAACTTTTTATAATCTCGGCGCCAAGTCAGGTTAACTCCTTTGAAGTGAATTTCTTCAACATTAATTTTATAATATACTTTGGGAAGGCTATCTCCTTGTTCCCATTGATCAAATACAAGAGAGTCGGGAATAAGTTGTAGACCGTATATAGAAAGCTCTCCCGAAAGGAACCCTACAGAGAGCTTCTCGAAGGAAAAGCGATAAAAACCATTCGTTGCATTGGATACTGCTTCCGCCAACGTTTTATTCAACTTGTCTTTAAGGCGATAAGTCATATACCAGTTCACAGAAAGGGCAAGCACAACAAGCAGAGCAAGTGCAAAGAGTGAAAATTTTAATATTTTGTGTCTACTTTTAGCCATCTCACACAAGTTGCAAATAAGAAAGTGACAATATCCGTATAAATGTATTCATTTTATATCAACATTTCTTGTCTCCAAGATATTAATTATGAAACACATATAAATATAGATTGTTCCTAAAAAGTGACAAAAGCGACACTTTTAAAGACATTTTCGCATTGTCACTTTCTACTTAAAAAATTAAAAACAAAGGCTTTACATACTCTGTAAAGCCTTCTTATATTAGATAATTATATATCAAAAAAATAATTTGAGGAATATCGTTTATTGCATAGTGTTATCAATAATATCAGAGGCAACCTCGTATTTAGATTTTAGCCCGAAATCTTTTCGCTCTCCATTTTTCTTCAAAATAGCAACTTTATTCGTATCATACTTAAATCCGGCTTCTGCATCATTAAGCGAATTAAGTACGATATAATCGAGATTTTTCTTTGCCATTTTTTTCAGAGCATTTGTCTCTTCGTCGTTTGTCTCCAAGGCAAAGCCTATCAACAATTGGTTTGCCTTCTTCATCTTGCCAAGCGATGCGGCAATATCTTTGTTAGGAACAAGAGAGATCGTCAATAAATCTTCTCCTCTCTTTACTTTTTGAGAATACTGTTCCGATGGACGAAAATCAGCCACGGCAGCGCAAAGAATAGCGGCATCCATTCCCGGAAATTCTTTTATCGAGGCATTATACATTTCCTCTGCCGACTCCACGTCAATTCTTTTTATATTGGGGTGATTTACTTTTAGTGAAACAGGGCCTGCAACCAAAACGACTTCTGCACCACGACGTGCACATTCTTCAGCCAAGGCAAAACCCATTTTACCCGATGAATAGTTCCCTATAAAACGTACAGGATCTATTTTTTCATAAGTCGGTCCGGCCGTTATCAGTATTTTTTTTTTTGAAAGAGTTTCTTGCTGATTGAAAAAGTCCTCAACAACAGATAATATTTTCTCAGGTTCTTCCATCCGTCCCTTGCCTATCAAATGGCTTGCTAACTCTCCGGCAGCAGGCTCAATAATAATATTGCCATAAGAGCGAAGAATCTCCAAATTGCGAGTAGTTGCAGGATGAGCAAACATATCCAAGTCCATAGCGGGTGCTATCATTACGGGTGCTTTCATCGACATATAGGTGGTGATAAGCATATTATCGGCAACGCCATTTGCCATCTTGCCAAGTGTAGAAGCAGTAGCCGGAGCAATAAGCATCAGATCGGCCCATTGTCCCAGATCAACATGACTATGCCATGTACCATCATTTGCCGTGAAAAACTCGCTAACGACAGGTTTACCTGTCAACGCGGATAATGTAACAGGAGTGATAAATTCTTTTCCTGCAGGTGTTATAACTATTTGCACTTCGGCTCCTGCTTTTATAAGCAAACGAGCAAGCGAAGCAGCCTTATATGCTGCAATGCTACCGGTTATACCCAATACAATATGTTTATCCTTTAAGGTCATATCCTTCGTTTTATTTTTAGAAACAAAGATACGTTTTTTGAATAATAAGTAACCCATTACGAAAGATAAGTTGCACCCTCCCTCCTTTATAAAAATAGATATCGTACCTTGTGTAAGTACTAAAAGGCTGACTTGCTAACTAGTTTTAACCTATGTTTTTTAGCAGATTGCCACTTTATTATAATTCTTTTCGATACTTTTGCACAAAAAAAATCAAAAACCGAATATTTATTACTCAAAAATCAATTAATTATGACCGAAATACTAAGGCAAAAATTGAGTGACTCCAAAGCAGCCCGATGGACCGTATTGGGAGTTGTTGCTCTCACTATGTTTTGTGGCTATTATATAACAGACGTTATGGCTCCGTTAATGGATATGCTACAGTCCGAACTTAAATGGGACGCAAACGAGTACGGTATCTTTACGAGTGCTTATGGTTGGTTTAATGTACTTCTTTTCATGCTGATTTTTAGTGGTATGATATTAGACAAACTAGGAGTACGCCGCACTGGAGTCATTGCCTGCATTTTAATGATTATTGGTTGTACTTTAAAATATTATGCTGTTGCCAATCCTGATGTTTTCACAGGAACAGTTTTGGGAATAAAATCACAGGTAGTTGCAGCCAGTATTGGTTTTGCAATATTTGGAGTTGGGGTTGAAACAGCCGGGATAACAGTAACTAAAGTAATTGCTCGTTGGTTTAAAGGACATGAAATGGCATTAGCAATGGGAATTCAAGTTGCTGTTGCACGTATAGGTACAGGATTAGCAATTGGAACAGCAATACCTTTATCAAAAACGCTAGGTAGCCTCTCTGCACCTATCCTTTTAGGACTAGTATTCCTATGTATAGGTTTGATTTCATATTTAGTTTTTTGTGTAATGGATAGAAAGCTGGATACCTCACTGAAAGATATTGAGGAAGAACCTGAAGAACCATTCAAGATTAAAGACATTTTATTTATCATTAGTAACAAAGGATTTTGGTTAATTGCTCTTCTTTGTGTTTTATTTTATTCAGCAGTATTTCCATTTCTGAAATATGCGACTTCCCTAATGATAAATAAGTACAATGTTGAACCTGAACTTGCAGGACTCATCCCCCTTATTTTACCTTTTGGAACAGTTCTTTTAACTCCATTATTTGGAGGTATTTACGATAAAAAAGGAAAAGGTGCAACTATTATGGCTATCGGAGCTATACTGTTGATAGTAGTACACTTCCTTCTTTCTTTACCAATCAATTATTGGTGGTTTGCGGCTATTTTAATGGTGGTTTTAGGTATTGCTTTCTCTTTGGTTCCATCCGCGATGTGGCCATCCGTTCCGAAGATCATACCACAAAACAAACTAGGCACAGCCTATGGACTTATTTTCTGGGTACAGAATATAGGCCTTAGTGGGGTTCCCTTATTGATAGGTTGGGTACTGAACAAATATTGTATCATTGGAGAGAAGACTTCAAATGAAGGCATAGTAAGCCCTCTCTACGACTATACCCTACCCATGATAATATTCACCTCCTTTGGGATATTGGCACTTATAGTCGCCATATTACTCAAACGAGAGGATAAGGCAAAGGGCTACGGGCTTGAATTACCAAACATAAAGAAATAAAGAATTAGACCCGGATAAACAAAAATCCGGGTCTATTCATTTTAATAATAATCATTTTTAATTTTAGACTATCCATGAATTCTGAGACAGAATTAGCCGCTTCAGCCAAAGGGCATCCTAAAGGTATCTATCTCATATTTGCCACCGAAATGTGGGAGCGCTTCAGCTATTACGGCATGCGGGCATTGTTTTCTCTATATATGCTCAAAGCATTATTGTTTGACAAAGCATATAGCGGGCAGATATACGGAAGTTATACAGGGCTTGTTTATCTCACACCCCTCATTGGAGGCTATATCGCCGACCGTTATTGGGGCAACAGACGCTCTATAATCGTAGGGGCTTCGCTTATGGCTATCGGACAATTTCTATTGTTTCTATCGGGCAGCTTCCTCGAAAGTATAGACATAGCCACCATGTTAATGTTCTCGGGATTGGGATTCCTCATCTTAGGCAACGGCTTTTTTAAACCAAATATGTCTTCGATGGTTGGCCAACTATACGAGCCGGGAGATAGTCGCAAAGATTCGGCATATACGATATTCTATATGGGAGTAAATGTAGGCTCGTTCTTTGCACCATTAGTTTGCGGTTTCTTCGGTGATACCGGACATCCGTCCGACTTCAAATGGGGCTTTCTTGCAGGATGTATAGGCATGCTTTTAGGTATCGTAGTTTTCATCTTTTTCAAGAATAAATATCTGGTAACTCCATCAGGACAAGCCATCGGGGTGATTCCAAACAACAAAGACCTACTGAAGACAAAGGTAAAAGAATCTGACTTCTCTGAAACAAAAAACAAAAAAGGGAATGCAAGACAGATAATAATCTGGGGGATGGTGTGGATTTTATTATTCTTCCTGCTCTATTCTGTTCTCGAAACAGATATTATCGGAGCTATCATTTTCTCTATAGCTGTCGCAGCACCCGGATATATTATTTCAGACTCTTCACTTACAAAAATAGAACAGTCACGTATCTGGGTAATATATATCATCGCTTTTTTCGTAATTTTCTTCTGGGCTGCCTTCGAACAGGCAGGAGCATCTCTTACCTATTTTGCCGAAGAACAGACCGAAAGACATATTCAACTATTCAACTGGACTGTTCCTACATCCTACTTTCAGGCAATAAATGCTCTTTCCATCATTGTTTTTGCTCCTGTGTTTGTGTTTTTATGGACAAAGCTGGGCAAACGAGGAAAAGAGCCGGCATCACCTATTAAGCAAGCTATCGGCTTATTTTTATTAGCATTAGGATATTTGATTATCGCATTTGGAGTAAAAGGGCTCGCTCCGGGAGTAAAAGTAAGTATGCTATGGCTTATCAGCCTCTATGTTATACATACCTTCGGAGAGTTATGCTTATCGCCAATAGGATTATCAATGGTAAACAAGCTGGCTCCACTCCGATTTGCATCGCTGCTTATGGCTGTTTGGTATTTGAGTACGGCTGCAGCGAATAAGTTTGCAGGGACATTAAGCAGTTATTATCCTGAGCCAATTATCGAGCTTTCGTTGGTACAATCGGTAGAAAAAGAAAATTCATTAACTTTATTACCTGAAGATTTTAAGGAGTTGGTAACTCAAAAAGACGGGACAGCGGTTATTCCATTCGATCGAATAACATTTTCTAAAATAGAAAATCAGAATCTGAAGACTGAAGTACAACAGAGTTTGGAAAAGCAACAACTGGAAAATCCAAAAACATTTATAGGTTATCAGATATCAAATCTTTACGATTTTTTTATGTTATTCGTATTCATGGCAGGAGCAGCTTCGGTCATTCTTTTCTTCCTCTCCAGAAGATTGCTGAAAATGATGCATGGCATAAAATAGTGAGATATGAGAAAAATTGCATTTGACCCTATTGTAAATAAAGATTGCAAGGTATTGATTCTTGGAACAATGCCGAGCGAGGAATCTTTACGCAAACAAGAAAGATACGGGCACAAGAGCAATCAGTTTTGGAGAATAATTTTCACCCTCTTCGGGGAAGAGTTACCGGATAGCTACAAAGAAAAAAGCGATTTCCTGATAAAGAATAATATAGCAATATGGGATGTCCTCGAATCGTGTGAAGGAAAGGGAAGCTTAGACAGCAGCATCAAAAATGAAAAGCCTAACAATTTCAAGAAGTTTTTCAAAGAATATCCTCAGATCGAATACATATTTTTCACCAGTAAAAAAGCAGAAGAATTTTATAAAAAATATGTAGGTTTCGATACAAAAAAGAAATTTATCACCCTGCCCTCTCCGAGTTCGGCGAATGCAAGAATGACTTTGGACCAGAAAATAGAAGAATGGAAAATATTGGCAGAGATTGTGAATTCTTACTATATAGAAAACTATCGATAATGTAATATTGTTTTTATTATTATCTTTGTTTTAATAGAATTCAGTAGTATTTATGGCTCTAAAACAACAATTACAGCTCAAACAACAGCAGAAGCTTTCGCCTATGCAGATGCAGGTTATAAAACTAACCGAATTGCCTGTACTTGAATTGGAAGAACGAATAAAACAGGAGCTCGAAGAAAATCCGGCGTTGGAGGAAGGGCTCGAACCCAACGATAACTCCGAATATGACGATGAATATGGTTCGGAGGATGATACAAATATCTCGCAGGAAGACCTCACGCTAGGCGACTACATGAATGAAGACGAAATCCCTGATTACCAACTCCGCGACAACAACAGGCAAGGAGTAGGAAAACAAGAGGAAATTCCGTTTTCAGTAGCAGCATCTCTACATGAATATCTTATCGAACAGCTCGGAGAATGTGAATTGAACGATGAAAACCAAAAGGTAGCAGAATATATTATCGGCAACATTGACGAAAGCGGCTATCTCGACCGCTCTTTATCGGCAATTTCGGATGACCTTATTTTTCAGCAAAATATAGATATCCCCGTTTCAAGGCTGGAAGAGATACTTAAAGTGATTCAAGACTTTGAACCTGCCGGAATTGCTGCACGCAATCTGCAAGAGTGCTTACTGCTACAGCTGGGAAGAAAAGAAAAATCAGAGATTGTAGATTATGCAATAAATATCATAACCAACCTTTTCGATGAATTTACCAAAAGGCATTATGATAAGATAATCAGACAACTGAATATAGACGAAGAGATACTCAAAGAAGTGATTCAGGAAATCACAACTCTGAACCCCAAGCCGGGAAATAATTGGGGCGATTCGTTATCTATTACTCTCAGCACGATTGTACCCGATTTTACGATAGACTCGTATGGAGGTGAACTATTTCTGAGTTTGAATAACCGAAATATACCCGATCTGAGAGTCAGCCGCGAATACTCTGAACTTTTCAAAGGTTTTTCGGACAACAAAGAGAGTATGTCTCTCGACAGTAAGAATACGGTATTGTTTGTAAAGCAAAAGCTAGACTCAGCCCGTTGGTTCATCGATGCCATCAAACAACGGCAAGATACTCTACAACGGACTATGCAAGCAATCATGGATATGCAATATGACTTCTTCCTTACGGGAGATGAATCGCAGCTAAAACCGATGATACTAAAAGATGTTGCGCAGCGAACCGGCTATGACATATCTACAATCTCTCGGGTTAGTAACAGCAAGTACGTGCAAACAAGCTTTGGAATATACCCGCTGAAGTATTTCTTTTCGGAGTCTATGCAAACCGACACAGGAGAGGAAATCTCTTCCCGTGAGGTAAAAGCAATTCTAAAGGAATGCATCGAAAATGAGGATAAGAAGAAACCTTTGACAGACGATAAGCTATCAGAAATATTAAACGAGCGAGGATACATCATAGCACGCCGTACTGTAGCAAAATATAGGGAACAGATGAATCTGCCTGTCGCCCGACTAAGAAAAGAAATATGAAAGAAGAAAAGGAGTACACGTTAGTTGAAGAAAATAACCATATAGAGCAGAGAGCATCTATTATATACAATCCACCACAAGAGAAAGAGCCTATTCTACCACAAATAATTTCGTTTGTGCTAAATCCTGTTTTCATGGTTATATACAGTGTGGCTATTATCTTTTTATCTACTGATTTTACATTCCTTTTTGCCAATCAGTTTATAAGATTCATGACTCCTGTAATCTTTTTCTCGTGCATTATTCCGGTTTCGGGTATTTACTTCCTGCGATTGACACATGTTATCAAGGATTATCATCTGGACAACAGGAGCGAGTGGATTTTGCCTCTCAGTGTATTCTTCCTCTCTTATACCCTTTTGTTCTATTATTTCTTTTCTGCCAAATTGTATATCTGGTTCCTTGCCGTTATCCTTACTCCTTTAATATTGCTGGTTATATATGCTATTATTTCACGATTTTGGAAGATAAGCGCGTATATGATGGCTATAGGAGGAATGATTGGTTGCATCTTGTCAGTTTGCTACAATATAAAAGGACTCAACCTACCTGTTTTATTCATGATTTTGTTTATCTTAGCAGGGTGTTTAGGGGTATCGCGTCTGATGCTCAACAGAAGTACTCCGGCACAGGTATATGTGGGTTTTCTGGTCGGATCGGTTGTTTCCTATCTTTGGGTATATATCGGTACATACTGGAGTTTGATTTTGTTTCTGAGAAACTTATAATATATAAACTAAAAATAAAAGAATTATGAACTTTCCTGAGAATTTGAAGTATTCCAAAGACCACGAATGGATAAAAGTAGAAGGCGACACTGCCCTTGTAGGTATCACCGAATTTGCTCAGAGTGAGTTGGGCGAAATCGTATATGTTGATGTAACCAGCGAAGGTGAAACTATAGAACAAAACGGTGTATTCGGAAGTGTAGAAGCTGTGAAAACAGTATCAGACCTTTTGATGCCTGTATCCGGAGAAGTTTTGGAGGTAAATGCTGAATTGGAAGAAAAACCCGAACTAATAAATGAAGATCCATACGGAAAAGGATGGATTATTAAAATAGCGGTAAGCGATGCTTCTGAATTAGATACATTGCTTTCTGCTTCTGATTACAAAAACTTAATTGGTAAATAATAAAAAATGAAACCTGTTATAAGTATAATTATGGGAAGTACATCAGACCTTCCCGTAATGGAAAAAGCAGCAAAGTTTTTTGACGAGATGGAAGTTCCATTCGAAATCAACGCTTTGTCTGCACACCGTACTCCCGAACGTGTAGAAGCTTTCGCTAAGGGAGCAAAAGAGAGAGGTATAAAAGTAATTATCGCTGCTGCCGGTATGGCTGCCCATTTACCCGGGGTGATTGCATCTATGACACCGATTCCCGTAATCGGAGTTCCCATCGATGCTTCGCTAGATGGTATGGATGCGTTGCTGGCTATCGTACAAATGCCTCCGGGAATACCGGTTGCTACTGTAGGTATAAATGGCTCATTAAATGCGGGAATTCTTGCATTGCAGATGATTGCCACAGGCGACGAAGCCTTGTACAATAAGCTGGTTGCTTACAAAGAAAATCTGAAAGGAAAAATTGAAAAGGCAAACGAAGACTTGTCAAAAATTCAGTTTAAATTCAAGACAAACTGATACTATAAAGTTATTATAGTTCAGAATTTTACAATAAAACCATGTAGAATCCTACATGGTTTTATTTTTTATAATAAATATTCGCTTACCGATTTCCTAGAAAACCTTTACCTCCATTTTCTTTTTTTACCCCTTGGCTAATTGATGATTTTGTATTGGTTGCCGGAATAAGTTCCCACACATCGGTATATGTTTTACCATCATCTTCAAACACATCCGTAATTTTTAAAGAGGTATTGGTCAATACATCTATTGTTACAAAATCGTCGTTGTCCTCAAAAGAACCATCCCATGAATAAAAAAACTGGGATTCATTCGTTCCGGGTTTCCATTTCCAGAAAGCAGAGATTCCCTCAATATCATCTCTTTCTCCATAAGGAAATTCAGTAAAATATGTACCTGCTTTTGAAAACAACACTATACCATCTTCATATTCCGTACCTTTCACTGTTTCTCCATTCTTTTTTACAAATTTCCATGTCCGGCAAAACAGCTCCGTTTTTGTTGTTACTTTCATATTTTCTTTCTTCGAGCCATTGAAGGCTAGAGATGTTGATATACCTGTAAGAGTTATCTCCAGAGCAACAGTACCTTCTGTTGCATTCAACACCTTGATAGTGCCCAGATCAGACAAAACGATTGTTGAATCCCCGGTTATCTTGTATGTACCAAAATAAGTTTTTTGTTTCGAAATGGATCTGTTAATTACATTTTCTACAATAATATAATTCCCACTTTTGTTAAATTCAAATGAAGCAAATTTGCTATTAGCATTGTTATCAATCCATTTAACATCTTCTGTTACTTTTTCTGCCATTGTAGGGGATACTCTTTCATCATCGTCGCTGCTACATGAAAACATAAGGAATACAAATAGAAATAAGGTTAAGGATTTTGTTAAATTTCCCATCATAATTTTGTTTAATAGTTTGTAATTGTATAAAGCAATGCAAAAATAGAAAAAAAATACTTATTAGCTATCAATTACAAATAATTCCCCTTTTTATCACATCTCCCTTAACATTTCAGATGTCTCACCAGCCTCATAACCACTATCCCTCCTTATTGTATAAATCTAGATAAATATTGTATCTTTGGCAAAAAAAATTTAAATGGATACAAACGAAATACGCTCTATTTTAGAACATGAGTCTTCTGCCATATTGAATATTCCTATCAGCGATGCATATAGTAGAGCCATAGACCTTATTGTAGAACAAGTTAATCAGAAAAAAGGCAAGCTTGTAACAAGCGGCATGGGCAAAGCCGGACAGATAGCGCAGAATATTGCCACGACATTCAGTTCGACCGGAACACCGGCTGTATTTCTACATCCAAGCGAGGCTCAACATGGAGATTTAGGTATCCTACAAGAAAATGATATTGTATTAGCTATCTCCAACTCGGGGAAGACAAGAGAAATAATTGAGCTTATTACATTGGCAAAAGATCTGATTCCGGGCATAAAATTTATTGTCATAACCAGTGATTCGGAAAGCCTGCTTGCTCAGAAGGCAGACGTATTTATTCACACAGGACGCCCTGAGGAGGTATGCACCCTAGGTTTAACGCCAACTACCTCTACGACAGTAATGACCGTTATAGGAGATATCCTTGTAGTGGGAACCATGAAAAGAATAGGGTTTACGAAGGTTGACTATGCAAAACGTCATCATGGCGGGTATTTAGGTCAGAAGTCGAGAGAAGACTGCAAATAAAAATCGACAGAAATAAACAGATCATTCTATATTAATAACTTAGGCAATAATCCTAAATTCATATAGATTGGGAGTAATTATTTCAAAAAGACAAAACTTAATTTTATTCTATAGCGTTATATAATTATTATAAAGAAATGCTATGAGAAAAATTGTATTTATCTTAGTTACAAGCATGTTGTTTTTCACAGGGTGTAAAACACAGCAGGATCCTGCACAAAAGGCAGCAGCAGACAGTGAAAGAGCTTATTGGGGAGAAAAAGCAATCCAGGCTTTAAATGAGAGGAAATTTGTATTAGAGGCAGACAGAATTGATTTTAAACATGGAAATTTTGCCTATGTAACACCTAATACCAATTTCATATCCATGAATGGAGACAAAGCAACTATCCAAATGGCATTCAACTCACCGTATGCAGGTCCAAATGGAATAGGTGGAATTACTGTAGATGGAAGGGTTTCGAGCGTAAAGATGGAGACCGATAAGAAAGGAGTTGTTACATTCAGCATGATGGTGCAGGGCATAGGAGTGTCAGCGAATGTCTTCATCAGAATATATAAAGGAGACAATAAATGTGATGCGGTAGTAACCCCTAATTTCAACAGTAATAGAATAAGTTTCCGCGGAAGCCTTTATCAGGAAGAAGATTCGAATGTATTTAAGGGACGTGCGTTATAAGACAGGTTCGAGCTATTCTATACTAACCCTTTTAAGAAAATAGATAAAGAAAGAATAAGAAGAAGCAGTGATTAGTCACTGCTTTTTTTATGAATACAAATTAACCTATTTATAGTCCTTTTACAAATAAAAAAATCTTTTAATTGATTCTTTCCTTTCATTTTATTACTTTCGCCTTTCATTAACCTGATGAATATGAAATATTATAGTACAAATAAACTTGCTCCTGATGTCAGTTTACAGGAAGCGGTAGTAAAAGGTTTGGCCCCCGATAAAGGGCTCTATATGCCTGAAAAAATAAAAATATTGCCACAATCTTTTTACGATAATATTGGCAATATGAGCTTTCAGGAAATAGCGTATACCGTAGCCGATGCGTTTTTTGGCGAAGATATAGAGTCCGAAACGTTGAAAGAAATAGTATATGACACGCTAAGCTTCGATACGCCAGTTGTACATGTAAATGATAATATATACAGCCTCGAGCTATTTCATGGCCCTACCCTCGCTTTCAAAGATGTAGGAGGTCGATTTATGGCTCGCCTGCTAGGATATTTTATCAAAAAACAAGGACAAAAGGATGTAAAAGTCCTTGTTGCCACATCGGGAGATACGGGCAGTGCGGTTGCAAACGGATTCTTAAGCGTTGACGGAATACATGTATATGTACTTTACCCAAAAGGAAAAGTAAGTGCAATACAAGAATGTCAGTTTACCACACTGGGACAAAACATAACAGCCATTGAGATAGATGGCACTTTCGATGACTGCCAGGCTCTGGTTAAAACAGCTTTTTTAGACGATGAGTTAAATAAAAAGCTAAATCTCACGTCTGCTAATTCGATCAATGTTGCTCGCTTCCTTCCACAAGCGTTTTATTACTTCAATGCTTACGCTCAACTGAAGAAGCAAGGAAAGGCTGAAAATGTCGTTTTTTGCGTCCCTAGCGGCAATTTCGGCAATATTACGGCAGGACTTATAGCCAAACGCATGGGATTGCCTGTAAGGCGATTTATTGCAGCAAATAACAGCAATGATATTTTCTATGAATATCTACAAACAGGAAAGTACAATCCTCGCCCATCTGTACAGACTATCGCAAATGCAATGGATGTAGGCGATCCCAGTAATTTTGTACGTGTACTCGATCTTTACGAACACTCTTGGGACATGATAAAAAAAGAAATTACCGGAGAATGGTATGATGATGATACAATCAGGAAAGTGGTGAAAGATACATACGAAAAAACAGGCTATCTCCTCGATCCCCACGGGGCATGTGGATATTCAGCACTAGAAGACTCACTTGCAGCAGACGAAACGGGCGTTTTTTTAGAAACGGCTCATCCTGCAAAATTTCTGGAAACGGTAGAAGCCATTATCGAGAAATCGGTTGCCATACCGGAAAAATTGCAAGCCTTTATGAAAGGTGAAAAGAAAAGTATCAGTATGGGAAAAACATTTGAAGAATTTAAAGAATATCTATTGAAATAAAAAGAATAAGCCCGATTTTATCGGGCTTATTTGTGTATATAATGGGTATAGTTTATTAGAACTTGTATCCAAGAGAAATACCTACATTCATATTTTTTACTGATACACTGCTAGCATCCAATTTACCCAAATCTTCAAGATCAATCATTCCAAAATCAGCAATATTTACTAAGCCGAAATCACAATTAACTCCCGCATTAAACTTACCAAACTCAGCACCAACGCCAAAACCTAATCCGAAATCAAATCTTTTCATTTTTAGACCTGCCGCTTCTGCTTCATCACCAAAAACCCCTACACTATCTTCTACTCCTTTCACTTTCCATTTACCATCTGCAGCATAAGCTATATATGGTCCTGCATGAAAAACAATACGCGTGCCGTTTGCTACAGTTAGTTTATATCCCGCATGAACAGGCAATTGTAGATAAGACAAGTTCATTTTTAGATTAGTATCCTCATTTACTTTCGCACCCTTTGATGTAAACTCCAAGCCGGTAAGTAAATAAAGATCGTTAGTTAAAGGGAAGTCCAGTGTTACCCCGGCATTAAATCCAATCTTTGCTTTTGTATCTTCAAAGTCTCCGCTGAAGTTAGAAATATTCATTCCGCCCTTTACACCAAAAGTCAAGGGTTTGTCTTGAGCACTTACTCCGATAGTAAGCAAAATTGCAGCCACAATCAAGGTCGTTCTTGCGATCATTTTCATAAGTTAATTAAGTTAAGTTTGTAAATTAAATAAGATCAAAACAAATATACTCTTTTTTAATATACCCTGCTATTGTAACAAAAATAAAAGTCTCACATTTTATGTGAGACTTTTATTGTATAATTATTTTTGATTATCCAATCCTTAGAATAGGAATTTAACACCAACCTGTAAATCACCGACTTTCCTGTCTGTCAAAGAATTGAATGGATTTGCACCTATATTCCAATCTGTAGATCCATCAGAATCAATAACATTAAGACCAAAAATTGAAAATGATGTTTCAAATGTCAACCAAGATGTCACTACAATATCGATACCTGGAGAAACTTGCAAACCATAACTATTTACACCATCAGAAAACATCAATGGGGCGGCAACTTGTCCAAACAGATAAACGGGACCTGTTATATTCCAATATTTACGAACCAATGGCTTTGCAACAAAAGCATCACTTGTTTCTCCATCTTCTTTTACACTTAGGTAGCCGGCTCCTATACCAACAGCTACACTAGGAGAAACAAAGGTTCCAATAACAGGTAGAATCATTGTTGATTTAACATCATTAACATCTGAATAAGAGATTTCTCCACCCGCAAACCAAGTCCCTTTAAGCCCTTGCGCACTAATACTCACACTGAATACTGCCAAAACGGCGACTAGTAATAATTTTTTCATAGTAATGAAAGTTTAAGAATGACTAAATAATTTAACTCTATTTTAGTTTAATATAGTATTACAGATGTAAATATAATTAATTTTTCTTAAAAAAAATGATATTCTATAAAAAATATCTGCTTTACTGAGTATTAGCAAATTCGTGTACCCGTATTTTCTCCAAATTCGGATGCACTTGTAATAATCACTTCTTTCACTCCTTTTTCTATCGCCTGAAAGGCATTTTCTAATTTGGGGATCATTCCTCCTTGTACAATTCCATCTTTAACCAATTGCTCAAACGTAGCTTTATTTATATCAGGAATCACACTCTCATCATCATTTTCATTCATGAGTACACCCTTCTTTTCGAAGCAATAAATAAGGGTTACATCAAACTTAAGAGCCAAAGCCTTCGCTGTTTCTCCGGCTATAGTATCAGCATTGGTATTTAGTATATTTCCTTCTTTATCGTGAGTCAGCGGGGCAAGAATAGGCACTATTCCTTGTTGGATAAGCGAAGACAATGTTTCAGCATTTACCTCTTTAACATCACCAACAAAGCCATAGTCAACCTCTTTCACCGGCCGTTTTTCCGATCGTATGATGTTCATATCAGCACCGGTAAGGCCTAAGGCATTTACTCCTAGAGCTTGCAACCCGGCAACAATATTTTTATTTACAAGGCCTCCGTATACCATTGTTACAATCTCTAATGTATCTCGATCAGTTACACGCCTTCCATTTACCATTCGGCTCTCTATACCTAGTTTCTCCGCCAGTTTGGTAGCAGAACGCCCTCCCCCATGCACAAGTACTTTGTAACCTTCTATCAGAGAAAAATCTTTCAATAACTGACGTAAAGATTGTTCTTCTTCTACAATCTTACCTCCAACTTTTATAATCGTAAGCTTATCCATTTCAATTAAATAATTTATGCTGTTCAACCTTTATTCCCAAAAGGTGACAAAAGTGACACTTTTTGTCCCTTATTTTAGGTGTTACTTTTTATACCGATTACAGAACGTATTACAATATTAGATATTTTTTCATCAAAATAATAGAGAAAATTCGTCTCAGAGCACACAAAAATAAAAAGAGATTGAATCGGATGAAACAATCTCTTTAAAATTTCGCTGGAAAGAATTACTTTCTGATACCTAGTTCTTTGATTATCGCACGATATCTTTCGATATCATTTGCAGTAAGATAATCAAGTAAACGACGACGTTTACCTACAAGGCGTTTAAGTGATCTTTCTGTGTTATAGTCCTTCTTATTTGACTTCAAGTGTTCAGTCAAATGCGAAATACGGTATGAAAACAATGCTATCTGAGCCTCTGGTGAGCCAGTATCAGTGTTAGACTTTCCGTACTTTGCGAAGAGTTCTTGCTTTTTAGCTGAATCTAAATACATAGTAATTATTTAATTGTTTATAAACGAGGTGCAAAGATATGATTTATTTTTTGACAGACAAAGAATTAGCAAACCTTTTTAAGATCAAAACATTTGATTTATTGTAATGTTACCAATTCAAAAGTTATATTTATTTCTAAATAGGTAGTAACGTCTATACCATTTTTCTTAGCGGGTATACATTTCTTAGGAATTACAGGTAAAATATCAGTTAAATGATCCGCAGTAAGACCATCTATCTTAATATCAGATATAATTCCTTTGTCCGATACAATCATGCTTATTTTTACCTTACCTCTACCCACGGATCGAACAGCTCTGGATAGTCTTATATTTTTTGTTAAAAAATCCAGAATAGGTAATTTCCCATCAGAATGCCATGCCGGAATATCAACTTCCTCCATAGAATAAATACGTTTACGGTCTTCGGAATTCAATGTATCCCCCGAATAAGTTCCATCATGATAATATATACGTCGATGGGTAAATAGGACATCACCTCCACCTAAACGCTTACAATCAATCCAATTATCATTGTCGTCGTATTTATATTTATACAGATCAATTATAAAAGAGGTGTCTCCTTGATTAGATGAAAGGTATTGGGTGAATTTTCTCTCAATATCACTTTTATCATTATAATCTATCTGTGTACTTGCATATACCTCCGAAGTCGATTGATTGTTCCTCCTGACTTTTTTTTCTACAAGTCGTCCTTGACCATTATAACCATAAATTGTAGATACACTATCCTGCAAATTTTCAGATTTTATGACTTGACCTTGTGAGTTATAAAACAAATTCACCTTATCATTTCCATAAGCAGTAACAATATTATTTTCATATAAAGCATTCTTTAATTTTCCGTTTTTATAATCATACTTATGAGTTAATTCTCTTGCAGGTTTTTGATAAGTTATTTCTTGTTCCAATTTCCCTTTGTTAGAATATATGTAAATCCTAGAAAAGAAAGAGTCTACTTTAAGAGTCATTACTTTCCCTTCTTCATCAAAATCATATATTATTTTAGACAACCTTGTCTTATTATCCTTCGCATATTGTTCTTCTACCAATCTTTTTACTTTTCCCCGCACACCAAGTTTCCCCCAGTCTGTTTGCACATTTTGTATCAACCCGATAAAAAGAACCATATTAGGGTCTTCCTTTAAGAAATCTATTTCTGCCGGAGGAGTAAAGCTTATTTTCTCTTGTCCGTAAATGGGATTAAAAAAGACCAATAAAAGAGCTATCAGTATTTTCTTCATATCATAGTAAGAATAAACTTTGTTTGTTATATATCAATAATATACGCTGTCGGACAAAAATACAAATAAGAATGAAAAGAAGTGAATTAAATATTCTACATATGACTTTATATTACCTATCTATTCCGTATTTATCTAATTGTATATTAGTTAAGCTTTTAAAATTAGAATAAAATATGACTTTTATACACAAAAAAATGTGTAAAAGCCTTATCCAAAATGGATAACAAGCTTTTACACACTTAAATTATATATATTCTATATTTCTACTTAGAATGGCAGATCGTCACCATCGCCACCGCTACTAAAATCTACAGGTGTAGAAGGAGCCGATTGTTGGGGTGCAGCACCGTATCCCGCTTGGGGAGCTTCGGGAGCACCTGCTCCTGCCGGATCAACCTTCCATGCACGCAGGTCTGTATACCAGTTACCATTATATTCGCGGCTTTCTATATCGAACGATACATCGAGAATATTGCCAACCTGCAAAACAGACTCGTTAATTTTATCACCCCACAATGTAACACATACTTTTTTAGGGTACATTCCGTCTGTTTCCAGTATTATACTCTGTTTTCTCCACTCTCCGTTCTTACCCATACCCGTTTGTACAGGCATCACTTGAATCAATTTCGCTGTTAATTGCATTATAGTTAGTTTCTTTTATATTTTTCAAATTGGAGCATAAAAGTACAAAAAAATCCGCACCTATCAAGTTTCATTGGTAGGGATATTGTGCTTTGCATTTTCTTCTGCCTGTATCCTTTCTGCGGAAGCTATAAATTCTTTATAGTATGACAAAAGTAAAGTTGTAAGAGGTATTGCGATAATCATTCCCACGATGCCGAGCAATGATCCCCACACAGAAAGTGAAAGGAGAATGATGGCAGGATTCAGCCCCATCGCCTTACCCATTATACGAGGCACAAGAAATAAATCCATGATACACTGAACAATAATATATATAAGTGCGACTAGTCCGAGCATCATCCAAAAGCTATCGTTTGTCTGTGAAGCTCGCAACCAGCAAAGCAATATTGCGGGAGGGAAGGTGATAACCTGCAAATATGGAATCATGTGCACAAGTCCTACAATAATACCGAACATAATAGCCAACGGTAATCCGATAAGCTGAAATCCCGTAGCATACAGAATAGCAAGAATCACACAGATAAAAGCCTGATGTCTGAAGTATTTATTCATGCTGGTCTCCACATCCAAAGTAATACGATTTACGACAGGACGATATTTGGGAGGAATGAGGTATCTCCACAATTCGTTTATTTTATCATAATCGAGAAGAATAAATATTAAATACAAAAGGACGATAAAAACGACAGTAAGACCAACTAAGAAAGAAATAGTATTGGAGAATATCGCTTCAACAGCAGGACTCAGATATTGAACAATTTCGATCAAGTTGTCTCTGGATAAACTATCTTGTATTTCTTTAAAATCTACATAACGCGAAAATATATCTGCAATACTCATAGGAATGCCATCGTGGCTGATAGAAGACAAATCATAAGTAGCGATCAGACCATTTATTTGCCATATTTCATTCTCTATAAGCGGAACTAATATAAAACCTAATAGAGTAATAAAACCGGCCACAGAGAGAAGCGTTAGAACAACAGCCAGAGAGTGAGCCAATCTCAATCTCTTTTGATAGAATCGAACCAAAGGATTTAGCATATACGCCAATAGCCATGCAATAAGAAAGGGTAGCAAAACATCCTTCAAAATATACAGAAAATATAAAGCTCCCCCTATTGCAATAACACTAATGAGCATACGGATAGTCCTGTCGAATGTAAAAGGTTTTTCAAAAGGCTGGTTCATAATCTGTTTAGCTTCTTAATTATTTTATTTATATATCTTTACAAAGATATTTATTTTTCTAATTTAATTTCAGCATTTTGCTCATGAAGAATTTGAAAATCCGGTATTTATTAATATTCTTTGTTCTAGCGCATTACACTTTGTCAGCCCAAACAAGAGAACAAAGCCTACAACAATTTTTAAATAACAAAGGTTTAAAACACGCCTCTGTTGGAATTTGCGTAAAAGATTTCTCGGGAAAAGAAATAATATCAAACGATCCGGATAAAGCTTATACTCCGGCATCGATACTCAAAGTAGTAACTACAGCGAGCGCACTCGAAGTATTCGGACCTGACTATAGATATAAAACAACATTGGCAAAGGATAAAAACAATAAAAATGGTTTGCTCATTCATGGATATGGAGATCCCACGCTAGGAACAGAATTTCTGGATAATACTCCTTCCTTATTTCTTTCTCAGTGGATACACAAAATAAAAGAAAACTTTCATTCCAACGACAAAATCGATATCACCATTATAGATAATTATTTTGGATATGACGGTATTTCGGAGCAATGGACATATCAGGATATCGGAAATTATTATGCTTCAGGGTCATACGGAATAAGTATCTTTGACAATACCTATAAGCTTTACTTCAATACGCTAAATGCGGATACTTGTCCCCTGATTGTAAAAACTGAACCGGAAATAAACATCGATTTCCAAAATAGACTCAAGCTGAATAATAATGATGCAGATAACGGATACATACATGGGTCTCCCATGTCAAATAAAAGGCTTCTAACAGGAGATATCCCCGCAGGAAAGGAATCATTCAGCATAAAGGGAGATATCCCGAATCCGGGGCTCTATTTAGGTCAGGCAATAAGCAAACTATTGCAGGAAAACAAATATGAAGTGGGTACGGTGAATACTACCTATGAAAAATATTTTAGTAAGAAGTATCAGAAAGAAAAGAAATATTTCGATGAAAAGGTATTCTATACACACCTCTCATTTCCTATGAAAGACATTATAAAGGATACCAATGTAAGAAGTAATAACCATTATGCCGAACACCTGATACGCACAATAGGACGAGATAAAAACAAAGATATTTATTATTCGGCTCTCGATGCAGGGATAGAAGGAGTAAACGATCTGTGGAAAAGCAAAGGATTAGATACAGAGGCACTAATAATGTACGATGGAAGCGGATTATCTCCGGCTAATGCTGTAAGCCCCAGCTTTATGTGTGACCTTCTCGTTTATATGCAGACAAAAAGCAAATATGCTGATGCCTTCTTAGAATCTCTGCCAAAAGCAGGAAAAGACGGAACAGTAAGAAATCGATTGAAAGGCACCTCATTAGAAGGGAAAATATCGATGAAAAGCGGGAGTATCGGAGGAGTGCAATGCTTTGCAGGTTATTACATAAACGGATACGAAAAGTATGCATTTACAATTATGGTAAATAAATTTACGGGATCACGCAGCGAGATAGTAAAAGCAATAGACGCCCTTTTATTATCAATCTTCTAAGGATTTTTCCTTGCTTGTAACTATTACCAATGTAACAGCACCTATTACAAGAGCGAGCCCGAAGAAACTATTCCACCCGAATGGTTCTCCAAAATGTAATATGCCAACTAAAGTAGCCACTACAGGCTCCATCGATCCGAGTATGGAGGTAATGGTAGATCCGGCATACTTAACTGCCGAAACCAAAGCCAATCCCGAAAGAACGGTCGCAAATAAGGCCAATCCTATCAGATTAAACCACGACATGGCATTCGGAACTATTTCTATACCTGTGGTAGAATATGAAAACACAGAGAAAATAAATGCTCCGAAAAGCATTACATAAAATGTAAACACCTCAGGATCAATGATTTTAATACTATTTCTGTTTAAGCTAACAATATAAGCTGAATATGTAAAAACAGTCATTAATACAGACAAAAGCCCCCTGGTATTAATAAATCCTGTATCGCTCCAACACAACAAAGCAACTCCAACTAAAGCCAAGACGGCTGCAAGCAATAAGTTACGAGATAATTTCTCTTTATAAAACATGATCATCATGCACGCAACTACCACAGGATAAAGGAAATGGATAGTAGTAGCAACTCCGCTGGAGATAAAATTATAAGAGTAAATTAAACCCATCGATGTCATCGTATAAAGCAACCCCAAGAATAACAGCTGAGTAGCCAATTTAGGAGAGATTCTAAAGTTTCTTTTCCGAATAAGACATACAATGCCCAGAAAAGCTGCCGCCAACAAACTCCGATAAAACAATATAGAAGGAATATGCATCCCTGATTTTAACAAGGGAATAGAGAAAAATGCTATCAACCCGAAGGTTCCGGATGATATCAACGCTAATGCAATTCCTTTTGATTTACTCATTATATTTTCAGTGCGAAAGTCAGCAAAGTTAATATTTCATTTTCATTGTTATCATATTTTCGATATCGCCACGCAAGAAACAAAACTAACATTCTGATTATATTATAATTACAATTATAAAATCAAAAAATTATAATAACTAAGACAATTAAGCATCACATAACCAAAGCATCTGAATATTTGTTTAAATAATAAATTATTCTTTATATTTGGAACTTCAAAAATAAAAAACATAATAATCAATTAATAATAAGAAAGTTACGATGAATATAGTAGCCGAAGTTTGTGCAAATTCAGCACAATCAGCAATCGAAGCTCAAAAAGGAGGAGCTGTTCGGGTAGAATTATGTGATAATCTCGAAGAAGGAGGGACAACCCCTGCCCTTTCGCAAATAGAATTCACACGGAAAAATTTGATTATACAGGTGAATGTAATTATACGTCCACGCGGAGGTGATTTTTTATATAATGATCTCGAGTTTGAAATGATGAAAAGAGACATCCATCATTGCGGTCTAGCGAAATGTGACGGAGTTGTTTTTGGCATCTTGAATGCTGATGGAACAATAGACAAAGTAAGAAATAAAGAACTGGTTGAGATTGCTCACCAATATGGCATGAGCACTACTTTCCATCGAGCATTCGACAGATGCTCTGATTTGAGTAAATCTCTCGAAGATATTATCGGACTGGGATGCGATAGAATACTTACCTCCGGCGGAAAGAAAACAGCCCCTGAAGGAAAAGAGATTTTAAAGCAATTAATAGAAAAAGCAAACAACCGCATCATCATTATGCCGGGTGGAGGAATTACAGAAAATAACATTGCAGATCTTGCAAAGGCAACAGGATTGAAAGAGTTTCACGGTTCTTTCAGGAGTCGGTACAAAGGAGAAATGCAATACCAATCCCCCATCTTCGACAACTTCAACGAAGAGTATTCGATATTACTATCAGATGCCGAAAAAATAAAATTAGCAATAGAAAATGCCAACAAAGCATAAAGAATATTGTTAATTTATATTGTACTGTAAACTAGCACATAAAAAAGAAAACAAAAAGTGCTAACTTTGCAGTGCAAATAATTATTATCCCCTTTTAAATAAGATGAATTTCAAATATGATATAATTGTCGTTGGGGCAGGTCATGCAGGCTGCGAAGCAGCCGCAGCGGCAGCCAATATGGGCTCGAAGACTTTGCTCATAACAATGGACATGAATAAGATTGCCCAAATGAGCTGTAACCCCGCAGTAGGGGGAATAGCAAAAGGACAAATCGTTCGAGAGATCGATGCGCTTGGAGGGCAAATGGGTATCGTTACAGACAAGACAGCAATACAGTTTCGCATGCTTAATAAATCAAAAGGGCCGGCAATGTGGAGCCCGAGAGCTCAGAGTGACAGAGCAAGATTTATTATGAAGTGGAGAGAGATTATTGAAAACACCGATAATCTTTTTATTTGGCAAGACACTGTCACTTCACTCATTATTCAAGACAAAACAATAACAGGAGTAAAAACGGCGATGGGTGTGGAATTCTCGGCCAAAGCGGTAGTTCTTACCAACGGAACGTTCTTGAATGGATTGATGCATATTGGTAAAACACAACTCGGCGGAGGGCGTGTTTCTGAACCCGCTTCATTCGGAATCACCGAACAATTGAGGGATTTTGGGTTCACTACCGACAGGATGAAAACAGGAACCCCTGCCCGTATAGACGGAAGAAGCGTTGATTTCAGCCTGATGGACGAGCAAAAAGGAGATGATGACTTCCACAAGTTCTCATACCTTGACTATGCGCCACGCACACTGAAACAACTTAGCTGCTGGATAACATATACAAACGATGATACTCATTCCACATTACGCGATGGATTGGATGATTCTCCACTATACAACGGGCAGATAAAAAGTATTGGGCCACGATACTGTCCAAGTATAGAAACAAAGATAGTTACTTTCGAAGAGAAAACATCTCACCAACTATTTCTCGAACCGGAAGGAGAAAGCACACAAGAATACTATTTAAATGGGTTCTCATCTTCTCTCCCACTCCATACTCAAATTGAGGCTTTACAGAAAATACCGGCATTCAGAAATATACATATATATAGACCCGGATATGCTATAGAATACGATTTCTTCGACCCTACTCAACTAAAACATACGTTGGAAACGAAGCTCGTTAAGAACTTGTTTTTTGCCGGTCAAATCAACGGAACTACAGGTTACGAAGAAGCGGGAGGACAAGGATTAATAGCCGGAATAAATGCGCATATCAATACGCATGGAGGCAACGAATTTGTCTTAAAAAGAGATGAAGCATATATAGGTGTACTGATAGATGATCTTGTAACAAAAGGCGTAGACGAACCTTATAGGATGTTTACATCAAGGGCAGAGTATAGAATTCTTCTTCGTCAAGACGATGCTGATGTACGTCTAACAGAAAAAGGATACAACATAGGTTTGGCAAAACAAGAAAGAATTGCTCTATTAAATGAGAAAAAAGAAGAGGTTCAAAAGATAATAAACTTCGTGGCTAATTACTCCCTGAAACCGGAATACATCAACGAAGGATTATCCAACCTGGGAACCAACCCTCTTAAGCAAGGCATGAAGCTAAAAGATGTAATCACACGTCCACAAATCACAATAAAAAGCATCGCAGAATACATCCCTGCCTTCAAAGCAGAACTTGATAAAATCCCGAACAGAAAGGAAGAAATAATCGAAGCAGCGGAGATCATAATCAAATATGACGGCTATATAAAACGTGAACAAACGATAGCCGAAAAGATAACACGACTGGAAAACATTCGAATCAAAGACAAATTTGACTACGAAAATATCTCTTCCCTATCAACAGAAGCACGACAAAAATTATCAAAAATAAACCCAGAAACAATTGCTCAAGCAAGCAGAATCCCCGGCGTTTCACCCAACGACATATCTATTCTTCTTGTGCTACTAGGCAGATAAATGAAGATGTTTCACGTGGAACGTATGCTAAAATAAAAATTGTTCCACGTGAAACACGACTAATACTAAACAAAAAAATGGACAAAAAAGAAAAGGAAGAAAAGCTTTTAACTCTCCGAGAAACGGTAAGAAACATACCCGACTTCCCGATACCCGGAATTCAATTCAAGGACGTCACTCCATTATTTAAAACAAAAGAATCTCTATCAAATCTTACAGAAGTTCTTTTAGACGAATACAAGAATAAAGGAATAACAAAAGTTGTTGGTATAGAATCGAGAGGTTTTATCATGGGGCCAATTATGGCCTTAGAACTTGGAGCCGGTTTCGTCCCAATTCGAAAACCCGGAAAATTACCTGCAGAAGTATTCGAACAGGAATATGAAAAAGAATATGGAGTAGATAAAATTCAAATACATAAAGACTCTCTATCAAAAGACGACGTGGTGTTGATCCATGATGACCTATTAGCTACAGGAGGTACAATGTATGCTGCATACAAATTAGTAAAGGACATGGGAGTGAAAAAAATATATGTCAACTTTATCATTGAGCTGGATGCACTAGAAGGTAGAAAGCTATTCCCTGCAGAGATTGATATTAATTCTTTGATTCATTACGAGATTTAAATTCTATAAAAAATTTAGGAGGAGGGGAGAAAAAAGAATTCTTCCCTTTCTTTTTGATTATAAATAGATATTCATTTGTAGTATAGAAAACAAATTAATAATTTCACGTAAAATACAATAAGTAAAGAAAAGAGTACGATGATTAATGATTATTTGAAAAATATCATTAGAAATATCCCCCAGAAGCCTGGTTGTTATCAATATTATGACGACAAGGGAGTAATCATATATGTAGGGAAAGCAAAAAATCTAAAAAAACGGGTTTCTTCATATTTTACAAAAAACCATGAGGATAGTCCAAAGACGAGAATACTGGTCAGCAAGATAAAAGATATCAAATATATCATTGTTGAATCAGAAGAAGACACTCTCCTACTTGAAAATAGCCTGATCAAAGAATTTCAGCCACGATACAACGTAATGCTGAAAGATGACAAATCATATCCGTCTATCGTTATTAGGAATGAATATTTTCCTAGAATAGAAATAACGAGAAAAATATTAAAAGATGGCTCTAAATATTTTGGTCCATACTCTAATGTGCTGAGTGTAAAGACTCTCCTGGAGTTGATCCACAAATTGTATCCTATTCGTACATGCTCATTAAATCTTACGCCGGAGAAAATTGCAGAAGGAAAATATAAAGTCTGTCTAGAGTATCATATAAAAAGATGTAAAGGTCCTTGCGTTGGTTTACAGAATTCTGAAGAATATATTAAAAATGTAAATGCTATTCAGGAAATCTTAAAAGGGAATACCAATCTTGTAAGCGAATCTATCTATTCAGAAATGCAGGCGCTAGCCGAGAAGCAAGAATTTGAAGAGGCAAATAAACTGAAAGAAAAATTTATATTAATTGAGAATTTCAAAAATAAATCAACCGTAGTAAGTTCAATCAAATATAACATTGATGTATTCAGTTATGACGAAGATGCAGATGCAGGATATATCAATTATTTGAATGTGTATAATGGTGCTGTTATACAGGCATATACATTCGAATATAGAAAACGGATAGAAGAAGAAAAAGAAGAATTGCTTGCTTTGGGAATTATTGAGGTAAGAAAAAGATTTGGCTCTACAGCGAAAGAAATTGTTGTTCCATTTCTTCCCGACCTGAAATTAGATGGTGTAGAAATTAATATTCCTCAACGAGGCGATAAGAAAAAACTATTGCTTCTTTCAACTCAGAATGTAAGACAATACAAACTAGACAAATTAAAAAGAGCAGAAAGCTTAAATCCGGAACAAAGAGGTACTCGCATTCTGAAAGAAATGCAAAAAGACCTGAGCCTCAAAGACTTGCCATCACACATTGAATGTTTCGACAACTCTAACATACAGGGAACCAACCCCGTGTCGGCATGTGTAGTCTTCAAAATGGGAAAACCTTCAAAAAAAGACTATCGCCACTTCAATGTTAAAACAGTAGTTGGGCCTGACGATTTTTCAACAATGCGAGAAGTTGTATATCGCAGATACCACAGACTTATAGAAGAAGGAAGTCCTCTACCCCAGCTTATTGTTATCGACGGAGGCAAAGGTCAGCTAAGTGCAGCTTGTGAATCGTTAAAAGAACTTGGTATTTATGGCAAAGTAGCCATTGTCGGGATAGCGAAAAGGCTTGAAGAGATCTACTACCCGGAAGACTCTATCCCACTCTATTTGGACAAAAACAGTGAATCTTTAAAGATTATACAACACCTTAGAGATGAAGCACATAGATTTGGAATTACATTTCACCGAAACCAAAGAAGTAAGGGACAAGTGAAATCTGAATTAGATAATATCAAAGGCATTGGTGAAGAGACTAAACGACTTCTACTGAAAGAATTCAAAAGTGTAAAAAGAATAAAATCAGCGTCTAACGAGGAAATCGAAAAAGTAGTAGGTAAACACAAAGCTACATTAATTGGGAAATATTTTACCGAAAAAAAAGAGTTATAAAATTAAATATCTGTACTATAAAACTTTACACTTGTAAGAAATTATACCTAAAAAGATTCGCTCTAAAATAGCGTATAATCATTCATCACATTTAAACATTTAACTTTCTCGAAACTAAATAAGTCGGTAGACGTTATAATATTATAACACATAAACTAATTAAAAATAACGTACACATGAGAAATGATTTATTTTATTCTGTAAAACAAGCCGTCAAATACTGGTGGGTTTCATTGTTAATCGGACTACTAGCTATAATGCTGGGAATTTGGTGCTTAACATCTCCGTGGACTACAATTACAGCATTATCAATTGTATTTTCTGTAACTTTCTTTGTTAGTGGTGTTTTCGAAATAATATTTGCTGTGTCAAATAGAAATACACTCAAGGGCTGGGGGTGGACTTTAGTAAGTGGTATTATAGACTTATTATTTGGTATCATTCTTATATCAATGTCTCCTGCAGTAATCGCAATCGTACTCTCATATTTCGTTGGGTTCTGGGTAATGTTCCAGTCTATCTGGGGAATAGGAGGAGCCGTAGAATTACAAAGAAATGGAGCTAAAGGCTGGGGATGGTTGCTAACATTAGCTGTTTTGGGTGTGATTTTGTCATTTATTTTCATAATGAGTCCTGTTCTAACATCAGGATTTATAGTAGCGCTCATTAGTATTTCGTTCATCTCTTATGGTTTCTTCAGAATATACCTTGGGATGAGATTAAAATCTCTTCACAAGGAAATGGAAAATATTGAAAAAGAAACACATAACGAGTAAGTAGAATGGGATAGCATTTAATTTTTTGGAACAAAAGATTGAGAGGTGTCTACTTTTAAGACACCTCTAATCATATATAGATTATATCCTAACCTCCGGAAAACCACCATCGACAGATATTTCTGCTCCCTGTATGAAAGAAGCATCATCAGAGGCAAGGAATGTTACCACTTTAGCAATTTCAGAAGGCTGCGCAAACCTCTTTAGTGCAACTTGAGGTAACACATATTCTACAATGCTATCTATCTGATTTTTAGAAAGATTAGATCGATCGAAATAATTTGTACTTACCGGCCCGGGACTTACTGCATTTACACGAATATTCCTCGAAGATAATTCTGCCGCAAATGTCTTCACAAAGGATAAAATCGCCGATTTGGCAGCAGAATAAACAGCAGAATTCTGCATTCCCATCTTTGTCACGTTCGAAGAATTCAATATTATGGAACTCCCCTCTTCCATCAATGGTAATACTTGTTGTACCGTAAACAAAGTCCCTTTTACCAACACATTAAACATCTCATCGAAATGCTCTTCTGTGACTGCCTCAATAGGCGCATATTTCCCAAAACCTGCATTTACATACAGGATATCTATCCGAGGTGAAATCGACTTGATCTTTTCATTAATAGCCAATAAATCAGACATATTCCCACTATCCGAAACGAAACCTACAGCTTGATTTCCTAATTCAGCCACTGTTTTATCTACTGTCTCTTGATAGCGTCCTGTAAAAATGACTTTTGCTCCGTTCTCAATAAAATCGATAGCTGTCGCCTTACCTATACCGCTTGTAGCTCCTGTTATAAGGGCTACCTTTCCTTCTAACTTTTTCATATTTGTTCTATTTAATTAAACAGTACAAATATATTCTGTCATAGAGTCACCTAAAATCCATTTCTTGCTATTATAGAGGAAAAGTAATTAGACTAAAAGCGAACAAATTCAGCAAGAAATGGATTCTATAATTGTAAACTACTATGTAGCTTTGTAGAATAAAAAACCAAAACTATGCTTAATCAAGAATCATTAGATTTCAATCGCATCAAAAAGGCAATAGAATATATTAGTGAAAACTACAAATATCAGCCTAGTTTGGATAAGATTTCAGAACATATCCATCTTAGTCCCTTCCATTTTCAGCGATTATTCAAAGAATGGGCAGGTGTTAGCCCTAAACGCTTCCTACAATATATAAGCATACAACATGCAAAACAGATCTTAAGAGAAACACAAGCAACACTATTCGATACCGCATACGAAGTTGGCTTATCAGGCACGAGCAGGTTGCATGATCTATTCATAAATATAGAAGGAATGACCCCTGCCGAATATAAAAATGAGGGAAGCTATCTTACTATAAACTATAGCTTTGCTCTCAGTCCATTTGGAGAAATAATTGTGGCTTCAACCCCAAAAGGAATTTGCCACATGTCATTTGCAGAAGACCATGAAGAAGCAATAAAGAACCTCACAAGTATTTTTCCTAAAGCAAATTATCAAAATTCAGCAGACGAAATTCAAAAGAATGCAATACGGATATTCAATTTGGATTGGGAGAGTCTTGATAAAATAAAATTACACATCAAAGGTTCTGATTTTCAGATTAAAGTGTGGCAAGCCTTACTAAATATCCCGATGGGGCAATTATCGTCATACCAGAATATTGCTAATCTCATAAAGAGCCCTAAAGCTAGTCGGGCAGTGGGAAATGCTGTGGGGCAAAACCCCGTAGCATATCTCATTCCTTGCCATCGAATAATACAGTCTACAGGGGCTCTGGGAGACTATCATTGGGGACATATCCGCAAGACGTCTATGATCGGGTGGGAAGCTGCTAAAGTATATCAATAGTAATACAGTGGATTATACAAATAATTATTAACCTCAACTTGTGTTAGTAATAAATGAAGCAACTTAGGTATATTTGCAAATTAATCTCTAATTTTAAAGTCCATATCTAATTATGCGACTCTATTTTATCAAACATGAGGATATTAATACAAAGAGTAAGTAAAGCATCAGTTACAATCAACGGCAGTATAAAATCAGCAATAAATCAAGGGCTTCTTATCCTTGTAGGTATAGAAAATTCAGATAGTAAAGACGACATAGAGTGGCTCTGCAACAAGGCTGTAAATCTTCGTATATTTGATGATAAGGAAGGTGTAATGAATTTATCAATAAAAGATATCAATGGCGAAATACTTGTAGTATCGCAATTTACCTTACATGCTTCCACTAAAAAAGGAAATCGTCCATCTTATATATATGCAGCCAAACCCGAAATTGCAGTACCTTTGTACGAAGAATTTTGTGCCGTTTTAGGGAACAAGCTAGGTAAATCGGTACAAACAGGCGAATTTGGAGCAGACATGAAGGTAGAACTCATAAATGACGGTCCTGTAACTATATGGATCGACTCGAAAGTAAAAGAATAACATGACAATAAAAGAAGCACAACAGGAAGTAGACCAATGGATAAAAACCGTGGGCGTACGCTATTTCAGCGAACTAACCAACATGGCTATCCTCACCGAAGAAGTGGGCGAATTAGCCCGCATTATGGCGCGTACATACGGAGATCAATCTTTCAAGAAGTCTGATCTGAACAAAGATCTTGGTGACGAAATGGCCGATGTATTGTGGGTACTTATCTGCCTCGCAAATCAAACAGGGATAGATCTTACAGACGCCCTAAAAAAGAATATTGAAAAAAAGACTAACAGAGATAAAGACAGGCATATAAACAACGAAAAATTGAAATAGAATGGCAGAAGTAGATAAATACAGAGATACTCTAAAAAAATATAAAACAGACATCAAGGATGCTGATATCACTCAGAAAGTAAATGAGATAATCAGTAAGAAATTCGATCAGAATAATACCAAAGAGGTATATAAGAGGATATATTCCTGCATAGATCTCACATCATTGAATGCAACAGATACGCGCGAAGAAATCTGGAATTTTACAGAAACAGTAAACGACTTCGAAGGATCAAGCGATGTAGACAATGTAGCAGCGATATGCGTTTTCCCCAACTTTGTAGAAACAGTAAAAGAAGCTTTAACGGCAAATGTAAATATAGCCTCAGTAGCAGGTGGATTCCCCTCATCTCAAACATTTACCGAAGTTAAAATAGCAGAAACAGGACTTGCTGTTGCAACTGGAGCCGATGAAATAGATATTGTACTCAATCTAGGATACTTCCTGGAAGAAAATTACGAAGACGTTTGTGAAGAAATAGACGAAATAAAGAACGCATGCCGTGAAGCAAAACTAAAGGTAATACTTGAAACAGGAGCACTAAAAAGCGCTAAGAATATTATGAAAGCCTCTATTCTTGCATTATACTCAGGAGCTGATTTTATAAAAACTTCAACAGGAAAAGTATATGAAGGTGCTACTCTCGAGGCAGCATACGTTATGTGTACTGCAATTAAAGAGTATAACCAGAAAACAGGGAATAAAGCCGGATTTAAAGCTTCAGGAGGTATTTCTACAACAGAAGATGCCGTAAAGTACTATACGATAGTAAAAGAAGTCCTGGGCGATGAATATCTGAATAAAGAATATTTCCGTATAGGAGCAAGCAGATTAGCTAACAACCTATTGGAAAGTATTAAGTAGGGCATACCTATCGCCAGACACATAAAAAAGATCGGCACGAAAATCGTACCGATCTTTTATTTTCAGAATAAGATTCTGATAACTGTGAAAAGGTTCACAGTGAGCTATTTACTTTTTCAGTTCAGCTTTTGCTGCTTTCACGTTACCTTTAGCTTCTTCCTTTTTTGCTTTCACTTCTGTCTTAGCTGCTTTCTTTTCTGTTTTTGCAGTTTCTTTAGCTTCTTTCACTTCAGTTTTAGCTGCTTGTTTGGCTTCCTTAACTTCTGTTTTAGGGGCTTTTTTTGCTTGATTAGCTGTTTTTACATCTTGAGCCATTACACTGGTAGAGGCGATTAATGCGATAGCCATGATACCTGAAAGAATAATCTTTTTCATAAATAATACTTAATTAAAAGTGTTAAACTATACTGTTTAAATACGCAACAAATGTATGCTGGTTTTTGAATTAACACAGGTTAAACCGCGTTAAAAAAAAAGCCACTTTGTGTAAGTATTACTAAAGAATATTTTCTTCGTTTAAAAGGTATACAAATGCACTGTTTACAAAATAAAAATAGATACTGTATCAATCAAAAAATCTGAAAAAAACTTAATTTAACATATAATTAGATCAAAATGTCAGAATCAACTATCAAAAGTAAAAATAGTAGCCTATAAAAGTCCGACAAAGCATTACCTAATCGCTTGTCTTACACGATCAATAAAGGATTTTCGCATCTCGTCAGTTCCTTTTGATGTTCCTTCACAGCTCAACCAAACACTGTTACGGATACCAACCGGGTTGAGCATATCTCCAATAAGGCCATTTTCGATCGTATTTTTAAAGTTAGGGCTCGGATGCTCAGACGTAGTAATAATAAGGGATTGCTCTATGTCTAAAAGAGCATTGAAGCCTCCTTCGTAATTAAAAGCAAAATCTTTCAACAGCACTTTGTCAAAAAAACCTTTCAAAATAGCAGGCATAGTATTCCACCAATTAGGGAAAATAAATATCATTTTGTCAGATTTTTTTATCACTTGCTGATATCTAAGAATTAATGGATCAAGTACTTTTCCTTTGTTATATACAGACAATTCATCTTCTGTAAACACCGGATTAAAGTTATCTTTATGGAGATCTAATACCTCATAAGCCACATTATTATTATCATATTCGTCAATAATTGCATCCAATATTGCTTTATTAAAACTACCATGCCAAGGATGAGCAAAAACGATTGTTACCATATCTTTTTATTTATATAATTCAAACTTATGCTGTAACCAAAACTTCAATACCAAGACCAAGCCCTTCAACACGGTCTCCTATCTTTCTTAAATCTTCCACAGGCACTTTTTCAAGGTTTTTTTCAGGGGTTTCTCTGTCGATAGTGTAAATCATAACCTCGCGGGGTTTTGTCGCTCTAACAGCCTCTAACCAAGCCGAAACTTCACCCTCTGTTGTATTATCCACTACCCTACCCTTATGACTACCTCTTACAAACATTGTTTGCATAATAAAATTGCCTTCGAAGCGTTTAAAAAGTTCTATCTGCTTTTCTATACTATACTCAGGCGAATTAGGACGATCTATCAACCGCACAGTATCAATACAGGCCGAGTCAAGCTTAAGTATGTTATTATCTACCTTTTTCAGTGCATTAAACACTTTCTCCTTTCCGGCATGCATAGCATTCGAAAGCACACTGATTTTAGTTTGAGGGTAATACTTATCCCGAAGTTCGATTGTATCATCAATAATTTCAGCAAATTGAGGATGTATCGTCGGTTCTCCATTTCCGGCAAAAGTAATTACGTCCAATGCTGTTCCTTCTTTTTGCAAATGCATCAGCTTGTCTTCCAGAGCAGCTTTAACATTTTCACGACTAGGCAATTTAGTCTTTGTCCTGAAATTTTCATTATACCCACATTCACAATAGATACAATCGAACGAGCACAACTTGCCATCGTAAGGAAGCAAATTCATACCCAAAGATGACCCTAAACGACGACTGTGTATAGGACCAAACACTATTTCATGAAACAATATAGTTGACATATTATTTTATTTCTAAGCTCTAATTTTTAATAATATACAAAGTTACTGCTTTATCACTCTCTGCAATATAAACATATTGATTTTTCAGTTCTACAATCTTGGAGTTTTAACAGAAATAAGATATACAGCGAGAATAAAGACCTAAAAATTAACAAATTCCATTTTTTGTTCCACATGAAACGAAGCACAATAATATTTTACTTCAAAAGGTGACAATCAGAAATATACATAATATACTGATTTAATGAATATTAAATATAAAAAGGTGACAAAAGTGACACTTATTTGGCTACTTTATTCTGTCACTTTATATTCTCCTTCATATAATTTATAATAATTGATCTTTTCTTCCTCAGCATGATAAGAGAATAGATATAAATAGATAATTTTTGAGAATAAACAGAAATAGAGAGGAATTCTGTTTTACTTAACGGGGCATTTTATTCAACATGAAAAAATAGGAATCTACAGAATTAGATAATCCAATTTACGCCATACATTATCAGTACATAGCGCACAAACTTACCGGCAAACATGGTTGCATTTACGATATAAACATTGGCACGCATAAAGCCTAAGGCAAGGGCTATAATATCACCTACAACGGGCAGAAAACTAAAAAATGCCATTGCTGCACCTTTCCCTTCCAACCATCGCTGCATTTTATCTATTTTATCTTTCTTTACTTTGAGGTATTTCTCTATCCATTCTACCTTTCCGAGATGTCCTAAATAGTAATTAGTCATTCCCCCTAACCAATTTCCCACAGAGGCGATAAGAACGCACGACCAACCGTTAAGACCGGCTGCAATAAGACCGACAAAAACGACTTCGGAACCGAAAGGTAATATAGTAGCCGCAAGAAAGGATGCTAAAAACAGACCTATGTAGCCATACTCTACAAATCCGTCAAGCATATTTCAACTTATAGAATATGTATATTCCAAAACCAACAGCAAATACACACAGTCCTATCCCGAGTTTCTTTACCCACGACTCGGTTTTGAGGCTTTCTTCGTCGTATTTTGCTTTACGCATCAAAGAGCGTGGACTCGATATCATTATAATACCGAAAATAAACATAAAGACAGGATATAAGAGATCTAGATAAATAAAATTACGCATATTCGTTATTATTTAAGATGTTTGTCCTTTCTTCTTTGAAGAAAAATATATGAACACAGCACAAATATACTTAGAATAGTAATATAAAAACTTAGTTTTTGTAGCAAAGTTCCTTTATAATAAGCCTCTACTCTACCCGAACTATCAATAGGGATCTGCACAAGACCTTGACTACTTTCTGTAACAGGAATACTTACTCCGTCGAGATACGCAGCATATCCTTTATAATAAATGAGAGGTAATTCGATACTGTCTTTCACATTGGTTTTTATATCAAACCGGGTAATATAGTCAAACCGTTCAAAGTTATATACTTCTATTTCCTTTAGCTGAGACGTCACGCTATCTCCACGTTGTAGGATAAATAGATCAGGATAGGGCATTCTTGAAGGATAATATTCCATTCCCGCCATTGTATAATGAGTGGTTTCGTTCAAATAATTTTTATTGGATAAACGAGCCTCTATCTTTATTTCTTTATACGTTGAAGCATCAATTACAATAACAACCGAAGTTAAAACGACCAATAATGAAAACGCCACAAGCTGAATATTTTTTTTTTTACACAGCAAGTATATGTAATAAGCTCCTGCCACAGAAAAAAAGAAAACAACAAACTCGTATAGCCTCCACGGGAACTGTATAAGACTCAGATAAGACAAAGGGAAGCGTGTCCAGGGTGTTAAAGTGGATGTGAGAACAATATAAAACAACCCGATAAGAACCCCTATATCGATACTTCTTATATATTTCTTTTGTTCCTTATTTCCTCTCACAAAAAATCGCAAGCATAACGAAACAAGGAGCAACAACCCTATCCCTGTAGATTTCTGACCGAGCGTAAAGCCTTCAACTGAACCTCTCAAGATGGTCAACCAATCGAGCCTGCTCTGTGCAGTAGTGTAAGGCGAGTATTTAAACTTCTGAAAGTAAAATATATCGGATAAGATTTGTTCAAAAAATGGAAACAAATAATAGCTCGTCAAAACGATTGTAACCACGCCTGCCAAAATCAAATAGTATATACGCTTGGGCTCTTTTATCATATCTCTATAATAAACAACCAGTATGATACTTATTGTAATAAACAACAGCAAAGTGGAAAGGACATGCGTAAAAATCATCAAAGAAAATCCAATGGCAATAACGTACCACTTCCGATAATCACCCTTAATGATATAAAAAAGTCCTAGAAAAACAATCGGCAGAAAAGTAAATGAAAAGGCTTCGCCCCATGCTCCTCTATAATATAAATCGAGCAGACGATATAAGCAAAAAGTATACAGTATCGAGCTCATAGATGCCACATACGCACTCTTATAAACTCTACGAACAAAAATGTACATAAAAGTTCCGCACATCATTGTCATAGAAAAATAAAGGAACCAATAGGCAAAATCCTTACTCGTCAAATTAGCTAATAGAGCGTATGGAATGAGAATAAAATCGGAATAAAATGTTTTTACAAGGTAGCCATAGCCATAAAGCCCCTGATAGTCTATATAGGAAGGAAATGTTCCATCTTTCAGCCCTTGCATTAAGGCCTCGAAGCGAGCATTGTGAAAGTAATAGTCATCGCCACCCAAAAACTGAGTTCCGTATGCAAAAGAACACAAAACAGAAAGAAATAATAAAACAGAGAAGAAAATCCAAAAATGATATTTCTTATCTGCTATAAGACTATCTAGCTTCATTTTCTCTTCTTTTCTGTAAAAATATAAAAATACACAAGCTCAATATGCTCAAAACTGTTATACACAGGCTTATTCTCTGTGTAATAGTTCCCTCATAATATACTTCTACCCTACCCGATTGATTACCCGATAATTGAACTAATCCATCATCACTTTCCGAAACAGGAATAGCTTTCCCATCAAGACGGGCGGTATAACCTTTATAGTAAATCAATGGCAATTCCAGAGCTTCTCCATTGGTTGCATTCAGGTTAAAAGCCGTTACTCTTCCTGACCGTTTAAAGTCAGATATCTGCATCCCTCCATAATTTGACTTCACACTGTCCCCTCTCTGATGAAGATATTCTACAGAAGGTACTCTATCGGGAATATATTCCAGCCCTCCTAAATGATAATCATTCGAAATATCTGCACTCTGAGTAACAGGACGCCCACAACGATAGTTTTTGTATGATTGCGCATCGTTTACAAGCACCAAAGCTATTCCGGCAACAATCATTATCCCCCCAGCCAAAAATCGCTTATTCGTCTTTAAAATTCGTGATAAGTAATATCCCCCTGCCACTGCAAAAAAGAAACACGAAAACTCAAGCAAACGCCATGGGAGCTGAATAAAGTTCAACAAGCTGAACGGAAATACCGACCAAGGAAATATCGGCAGACAAGCGATAATATAGATAAAACCTACAATAACGGCGATATCAAGACTCCTTAATTCTTTCGATTTTTCATATACAAACAACCGCAAAATGATACCAAATGTAAGCAAGAGACCTACACCGGGAATAAGAGCTTGCTCCGGAATAATTATTCCTACAAACATTCCCCAGATAATCCAATGCAGTCCAAGTGCAGAATCCTGAGCTTTAGACATCAATCCACTGCTCTCATAATAAAACGTATTGGAAAGCATTTGCTCCATCATCGGGAAAATATAGTAAGCGGTTATGATCAAAGTTACAACACCTGCAAAAACAAGATATTTTATACGTTTAGGCTCTCTTAGCAATGATTTATAGCAAATCCCTAAAAAGATAAGTATAGTCACAAACATTAGAACCGATGATATAAGGTGCGTAAATATCATCAGGCTAAAGCCTATAGTCAAAACGTACCATTTCTTACAATCACCCGTGATAATATGGTACAATCCCAAAAAGACAATAGGCACAAAAGTAAAAGACAAGGCCTCTCCTATTGCAGCCCTGTGATATATATCAAGCAACCGATAAGCAGCAAACGTGTACAACAGTGCTGCTATTGCAGCAGCGTACGAACTTTTATAAATGGTATTGATTGTTATGTAAGTGAATACACCACACAAAACAGTCATGGTAAATATCATAAACTGATATGCAAACGCAGCATCGGTAAGATTACCAATCAAAGCAAAAGGTATAAGTATAAAGTCGGGATAGAAAGCCTTTGTAAGATAGCCATAACCATCGATGGCACTATAATCGAGATAGATGAGCCACGGACTATCTTTCAGACCATCCATCAATGCCTGTAGCCTTCTGTAGTGAAAAAAGAAATCCTGCCCCGGACATAAGGGCTGATAAAAATACATCATCAACAAAGACAGAAAAACCAACAAAGCAAAAAATACCAAAAACTGATACCTTTTGCTTTGCATTATTTTGTCTAAAAGATTATTCATAAACCAAGTAAATTTGGGTAAAGATAATCAGAAAGATTTATTTCACTATTTTATACATCTAAATTGTCATTGTGAGTAAAAACCAAGAACCTCTTTATTATTAAAACCATATAATACTTTAATGCGCTTCCAGCCAGTTCTTTCCTTTTCCGCAATCAGCTCTTAGTGGAACAGCCAGTTTATATGCATTTTCCATTTCTTCAATTACTATCTTTTGAACTTTATCAAGTTCATTTTCAAGAACATTAAAATTCAACTCGTCATGTACCTGAAGAATCATCTTCGATTTGATATTCTCTTCTTCGAAGCGTTTAAAAATATTATTCATAGCCACTTTTATAATGTCAGCCGCACTCCCTTGTATGGGTGCATTTATGGCATTTCGCTCGGCATAACCACGTACAGTTGCGTTTCGTGAGTTGATATCTGGCAGGTATCTTTTTCGTCCAAAAACAGTTTCTACATAGGTCTTCTCGCGAGCATCGGTTATGCATTTATCCATATATTCTTTCACCTTCGGATAAGTCTCGAAATAACCGTCAATAAGCTCTTTAGCTTCTCCCCTTGGAATGGTAAGTCGTTCGGCCAATCCAAAAACAGAAATCCCGTATATGATACCAAAGTTGGCTGTTTTTGCCTTTCGACGCATATCACTTGTTACTTCATCTATCTTCAATTTATAAATCTTGGCAGCTGTAGCAGCGTGTATGTCTTCCCCGCTATTGAAAGCTTCTACCATCGATGGGTCTTGGCTAAGATGTGCCATAATACGGAGCTCGATCTGAGAATAGTCGGCAGAGAAAAACAAGCATCCCTCATCGGCAATAAATGATTTCCGAATCTCTCTTCCTTGTGCATCACGTATAGGAATATTCTGAAGATTGGGATTCGTAGAACTTAATCTTCCGGTAGCTGTTACTGTCTGATTAAAAGATGTGTGTATCTTCCCGTCTTTGGGGTCAACAAGCAGCGGAAGTGCATCAATATAAGTACTCAGAAGTTTTTTAAGACCTCTGTATTCTAATATTTTATTTACAATCGGATGCGTATCTTTAATGCTTTCCAATGTCTCTTCACTGGTTACATACTGTCCTGTTTTAGTCTTTTTGGGCTTATCTACAATCTTTAATTTGTCGAAAAGCACCTCTCCTACCTGCTTCGCCGAATTTATATTAAATTCTGTTTCTCCAAGCTTATATATCTCCAATTCGATGTTCTGCAATTCGATGGTAAGAGTCTTTGAATACTCTCCTAAAGCAACCGTATCCAGTCTTACACCGATAAATTCCATGTCTGCAAGAACATAGATAAGAGGTAACTCTATTTCGTAAAATAATTTACTTAAATCCTGTTTCTCAATCGCCTTTTCAAGTATGCTTTTCAGTTTCAATGTAACATCTGCATCCTCACATGCATAATCACTAATCTGATCAGGACGCAGAGAACGCATATTCAGCTGATTTTTACCCTTAGCCCCTATCAGCTCATCAATATGTATTGTTCTGTATTTCAGATATGTTTCTGCCATATAATCCATATTGTGTCTCAACTCAGGATTGATAAGGTAATGAGCAATCATTGTATCAAACAATTTGCCTCGCACATGAATATCATATTTTTTGAGAACAATAATATCGTATTTTATATTCTGTCCTATTTTCAGTATCTTCTCATTTTCAAAAAACGGACGGAATTTATCTATCAGTTTCTTCGCTTCGTCAAAGTCGGCAGAAACGGGAACGTAATAAGCTTCTCCCTCTTTGAAGGCAAAGGACATCCCTACCAGTTCGCTCACTATAGGGTCGAGACCTGTAGTCTCGGTATCGAAACAACAAGATTCCTGATTAGAAAGAGTACTTATCAGTTCCAAAATCTCTTTCTCTTCCTCCACAAGATGATAAGAGTGAGGTATATCTTTCAACTCCTGTAAGGCCGAATAGTTAACGGTTGTATTATCTGAAGAAGAGTCTACAGGCGGCAATAATTCGGCAAATAAATCACCCTGTATAGCTTCATGCGTTGTAGTATTTCTCACAGGGTGTGATGGGATACCATCAGTCTTAAGAACCCTGCTGATAAGTGTTCTGAACTCAAGTTCTTCAAAAAGAGCACTTATTTTTTCAGCGTTTATTTCTCTACGAGCAAATTCATCTTTGTTGAAATCGACAGGTACATCAGTCTTTATAGTAGCCAGAAATTTTGAGAATATAATTTGCTCTTTATTATCTTCCAGCCGTTGTTTTAATGCTCCTTTAATCTCCGATGTATGTTCAAGGAGGTTTTCGATAGTTCCGTATTCTTCTAACAGCTTCTGAGCAGTTTTAGGGCCTACACCGGGACATCCGGGTATATTATCGGAAGCATCACCCATAAGACCGAGTAAATCGATCATCTGGTCGGGAGAAGATAGCTCATATTTCTCCATGATGGCTTTAGCATCTAATACATCAAATCCCGATCCTGCAAACTTTGGTTTGTACATGAATATATGATCGGACGTAAGCTGACCATAATCCTTGTCGGGAGTCATCATATAAACATCTATATTCTCCTTTTCTGCTTTCTTCGCAATAGTACCAATAACATCGTCAGCCTCATAATAAGGAACTTCCAACTCTTTGATATTATAAGCTGCAATAATCTCCTTGATAATAGGAACGGCCACCCTTATATCTTCAGGAGTCTCCTGACGCTGCGCTTTGTATTTCTCATAAGCATCATGACGGAACGTTCCTCCCGGAGGATCGAATGCGACGGCAATATGTGTCGGGTTTTCTTTGCGAAGAAGTTCCTCTAATGTATTTACAAAACCAAACACAGCAGATGTGTTTTGACCCTTAGAGTTAACCCTCGGATTCTTTATAAATGCATAGTAAGAACGGTATATGAGCGCATACGCGTCTAATAGGAATAATTTCATTGGGGAATATATTTATATTATAAAACAGTGGAAAGTTAAGGAAAAACTGATGAACTACAAAAGAGACAAATTAAAATAGATAATCAATCTTCACCGTAAGACCCTCTATCCGTAACCGAGGGGGAAAGAAAAAAATAAACAGCTTTACTTATTGATATTCTTCTTTACAAAAAAGTAAAAAAACAGAGTAATAGAACCAAATATCAAGGACTATTTGAGGATACTAAGTATTAAAAAAGAATTCAAAAACATTAAAATGCAATTATTCTTTAAAAAATTCCTTATATGTATGTAAAGTTACCCATATATAATGCTTAAAGCCGAAATATTCTTAAATTTGCAACTCAACAAAACAAGATATGGATAAAAAGCTTTTAATAGCTAAACCTGTAGCGGAAGAATTAAAAATATTCAATACTTATTACAAAGATTCTGTTTTTTGCAATAATGTAAGGATTCAGGAAATTATAGATCACATTATGAAATCGGATGGTAAAAGAATCCGTCCCATTTTATTACTTCTGGCTGCTAAAGCCTGTGGCGAGATCAATAATATTACTTACAACGCTGCTATCACTGTAGAACTTTTGCATACAGCTTCGCTTATACACGATGATGTTGTAGACGAATCAAAAATAAGAAGGGGAAAAGCTTCGTTGAACGCTATTTATGATAATAAAATGGCTGTTCTGGCAGGTGATTACTTTTTATCTACTGCTCTTATAAAGAGCGTGTTGACAGGAAATATAGAAATCATATCCAATATATCTGACTTAGGGCGCGATTTGGCCGAAGGTGAACTTAATCAGCTCTCGCTAGTAAAAGAATTGATTATTGACGAAGATGAGTATTTTCAGGTAATAAAGAAAAAAACCGCCTCTCTGATGTCGGTATGTATGCGTATAGGGGCAATATCTGTAAGTGCTTCGGAAGAAGAAATAGAAAAATTTACCCGCTTGGGAGAATTATTTGGATTGTGTTTTCAATTACGCGATGATATTTTCGATTATTTTACCGATGCTATTGGCAAGCCAACAGGAAATGATATACGTGAAGGGAAAATAACTTTACCGCTTCTGTATGCTATTAAAAATGCTTCGGAAGAAGAAAAAAAGGAAATACTATCTATCGTATATTCTTATAACTATACAGATGAAAATATTCAGCATCTGATCAACTATGCCAAAGAGCATGGAGGAATAGATTATGCATACAGGAAAATAGAAGAATTTAAGGAACAAGCCGAAAAAATTATAGAAACTATTCCTGATTCTGATGTGCGTGAAGCACTCGAAGCCACAGTAGATTATATTATAAAAAGAGTATATTAATAAAAGAGCAACTTCCTTAAAGTTGCTCTTTTACTTATTGGATAGGAATATAAATCTCTGTTTTCAACTTATCCGGAGTTGTACGATCCGGATTATTTAAATATTTCTCAAACCCCTGATCGATCCGTAATTCATATCCATTATCAGGAACCCATCTAAATATAGTGTCAAACACAGAGGACAAATTATTATAAGGTCCAATATAAGTAAATACTAAAAATTTACCCCCTAAAACGTTTTTTACGCCTATTTCTCCCTTTGGTGACACTTCCTTATGGATCACCAGACAAACGTCCGTTATAAGCTTATCCGAATCCGTTACATGAGGGTCGTCATGAGACATAGTAAGATGTTCGATACCTGCGGTAAACAGTTTATTTTCTTTTACAAAAGACCATAGTTTACTATATGCACTTCCGTAATCAAGAGTACGATAATCACCCTGAAGACGCACGTATATAGCTTTTTTGGAGTCGAGCTCTACTATTTTTGGATTTTTCAGTTGTATATCAGAAGATACTTGCAATGGTTTCATAATTTTATAACTTTTGTTATTTCTATAATCTGATGGTGAAATATTATAGTACTGGCGAAAAACTTTTGTAAGAGAAGAAGGAGTATTATATCCTACATTATATGCAATATCTTGTACCGAAAGATTGGAATATCTTAATAAACGAGCTGCAGTCTCGATGCGCATTCTTACAACAAATGCTCCTACAGATTCTCCAATTATAGCTTTAAAAATACGATGAAAATGAAATTCCGAAAAATTTGATATGTCTGCTAATTCTTTCAAATCCATTTCATCATTCAAATGATTGCCTATGTATTCGATAATGATATTAATACGTTTCGCATAATCTTCCCTGGTTGATATTTTCTGCTTCATACTTATAACTTTCTGTTACAAAATTATATATACTGCAATATAGTTACTTTTCCAAACTTGCTATTTATTGAAAACTAACAAAAAGAGAGCATCATTCAGATGCTCTCTCTTCTTTATTATATTTTTATAGACTATTTAAGCCATTAAACTTTTTAGCTTTTCTGTATCAGTAAAATCAGCTATCACACCGTATGTATAGTCTTTCAGGAAATCGACAGATAAGGTTGTAGATACACCTATTACACGCATAAATGCATAAGTAGCAGCTTTGATACCGGTAAATGCATCTTCGAATACGATGCACTCTCCCGATTGTACTCCAAGATTTGTCTTAGCCAATACATATCCCATCGGGTCGGGCTTTCCTTTCTTTATACTATCAGATGTAATTATTGTATCGAAAGTATCGCCTAAAGACAACTGATCTAATACAACCTTTACTTTGCTAGAAGGAGAACTGGTAACAAGCCCTATTTTATAACCTTCATCTTTAAGGTATTTTATAAAATCAAGAACGCCAGGAATAACCGTTTTTTTATAATCAATAGCTTGTTCCATCTTCGAACATGCATCTCTTATAGCTTGTTTTTCTTCGAGAGTTGAAATCGTAAAATAAAGTTCAATGATAGAACTCAATGTCATTCCCTTTATTACGTCCGAAAAGTTATTAATTTTCAACTCATTCTCTTGTGCTATCTTACTCCAAAACTCATCATAAGCGCGCTCTGTGTCTACGACAACACCATCTAAACCAAACAGTACGGTTGTTATTTTACTTTTTGCCATTTTATTTTATTAATACTATTAGCTAATAATAAAAACTGAACAAAGTAAGATAATTTTATTGGGAATCCTGCTATATATCATCATAAAATAAAAACGGAAACATGATGATGTCCCCGTTTTTAAGATATCGTAGCCTATAATTTCTTATTTATATTCCTTCTTATATTTGGCTTCAAGTTTGTCTGCTCTTTTGCCACTTTCGGGATGAGTAGAAAACAATTGTTTAGCCTTGCTTTTGTCTACACCTGCATCGTCAGACAATTTTTGAATAACGCGTAAAGCTGTTACCATTCCCATCGGATCTTTACCACTCTTTTTCAAGAATTCATAACCATAATCGTCAGCGGCATACTCTGCCTTCTGTGAAAATTGAGCACCGGCTAGTGCTTCGCCAAGTTCACCCAACTGAGAGTCGGTCAGTGTGGCTGCTACATCTCCGGTAGAACCTACTGCATCTTTAAGAGCAGAAGTAAGCAATGCTTTTTTGAATGCTTCCTTAGAATCCTTATTAACGATATGACCTACTTCATGACCTATTATTCCCAATATTTCATCATCTGTCATCAATTCCATTAAGCCCGCAAATACACGGATACTTCCGTTTGCACAAGCAAAAGCATTCTGATCTACAACATAATAAGCCTGAATATCAAGTTTTACATCTGAAGGCATTGTTGCTTTTATTTTTTCGAGACGATCTGCTACGGCTTTCATTCCGGGATCAGAGTCGGTTGTTTTACAAACCGGGTTATGAGCATCCATCCAGTCAATATATTCCTGGCAATAGATAGCTATTTGTTCGTCGGTAAGTGTTAATGCCTTTGCTGTTTTAGTAGCTGCGTCAAGATGCTTTTTATTAATTTTTAGTCCTCCCAGCTGCGCATTTGCAGTGTGAGAACATATTAAAATTAGTGTTAAGGCAATTAGTAGTTTTTTCATAAAAATAAATGTTAATGATTCGTATTTTAAAATATTAGCTTTTCTCTAAATGTAATATGGGATAGCCTTTTCCCTCTCCATCATATTCGTCTCTGCCCACTTCTTTAAAACCTAAATGATAATAAAAATCCAAGGCTTGTGTATTTTGTTCGTTTACATCCACTTTTCGCGCATTCAGTGTGTTTACAGCATAGTCCATCAAGATTTTACCTATACCCTCTCCCCTACTTTCATTCTCTACAAAAAGCATTTCTATGCTATCATCACTTATACCTAGAAATCCTTTTATGATACCCTCTTGATTTCTATAAACATATAGAGAAACATGTTGAAAATAGATGGGAATGTGAGTTTTATAAAATTCAAAATCTTCGTCTGATAAAAAATCATGAGTAGCCTTTACCGCACTCTCCCAAATATCTATTAATACAGGGTAATCTTTTTTCTCAGCAGAACTAATCATAGTGTAAAATTATTTAGGTTAAACTTTAGTCTATATCAAGAATATTTCCGTTTTCAAAGGTATTAAAAGATATGATTCTAGAAAAATCGGAAAGTTTTAATTCTTGGTTTTCACACATCATATAACACACCGGCACTTTTCCATAAAATGAAGCCCATTGCGAGAATGAACTGGGAGGACCTATTATATAATCACTTTTAGATAAAGCGTATAATTCTTTTTCTGAGGATGATTCGGGTATGACAAAACAATCTAATTCTGAAAAATTATGGAGGTCTATTCTTTCATTAGAACAAATCAAAAATCTAAACTTCTCTCCTCTCTCTAAAAGCTGTTTTTCTAAATCTTTCATTGCTCGAGAGTAAGCTTCATCAGAGAAATAGTATATACCATCGAGCCATTCTTTATAATCTCCTCTACGTATATGTACACCAACTATAACAACTTTTTCTTGAGAAGATAAAAAATCGTTTACAGCAATCACTACATCTTTTCTGAAATCAAATAAAGGACGTATATTATCCGACTGCTCTATTACCATTTCTCTATTTCCGAGACGATTAGACCAGCCCTCTATTAAATTAAGATTGAATAATTTTCTGAATACATTAGATCTTCCGTTTTGTATATATCCTCTTGCCTTAAGTGAAAGGAATATTCTTTGCAGAAGTTTTTTAGACTTAAAACGTATAAGTTTATTTCTGTTCAGATTGGAAAAAACAGGTAAATATTCATCGAAATTTATAACCAATACTTTCTCTTCGTACTTCAATCCATAAGCTATAGATGGAATAAGAGACCATATTCTGTTACACAACTGACCCGGAGAATCGTAGTTAATAATCATAAGAATATTAGTGAGAATTTGTAAAGTTATAAATTAAAGAAATATGGAGGCGATTATAAAATAAAATTGTTGCTAATATCAATCATGACACTATATCACATATAGTAGTATAATAGCATGAATATTAGCAACAATGATAAAAATATCCTAAATGCCTAAGATTTATACATTAAATCTGAAATGCATTATATCACCATCCTGAACGATGTATTCTTTTCCTTCTACATTCATTTTACCGGCTTCCTTCACGGCAGCTTCCGAACCCAATGTTATAAAATCATTGTATTTTATAACCTCGGCACGAATAAATCCCTTTTCAAAGTCGGTATGTATAACACCTGCACACTGAGGAGCTTTCCATCCTGAAGTGAATGTCCAAGCACGTACTTCCTGAACTCCGGCTGTAAAATATGTTTGTAAGCCGAGAAGCTTGTAAGCCGATTTAATCAGCCTTGCTACTCCCGATTCTTTAAGTCCAATTTCTTCAAGAAACATTTGACGCTCTTCGTAAGATTCAAATTCAGCTATTTCAGACTCTATTTTTGCAGCTACAATAAGAATTTCAGCATCTTCATCCTTTACAGATTCACGTATTTGCTCTACATAGTTGTTTCCCGAAACAGCACTGGCTTCATCTACATTGCATACATAAAGCACAGGTTTGTATGTAAGAAGATAAAGCTCTTTCGCTATTTTTTCATCCTCTTTGTTATCAAATTTCACAGTACGGGCCGACTTACCTTGCTCAAGCGCTTCTTTGAACTGAACCAAGATATCATAAGCACGTTTAGCTTCTTTATCCCCTCCTGTTTTCGCTTGTTTTTCTACTTTCTGAATACGGGATTGTACTGTTTCCAAATCTTTCAGTTGGAGCTCTATATCTATAATTTCTTTATCTCTCACAGGATTTATACTTCCATCCACATGAGTGATATTATCATCATCGAAACAACGAAGTACATGAATAATTGCATCCGTTTCACGTATATTGGCAAGGAATTTATTACCAAGCCCCTCCCCCTTGCTAGCTCCTTTAACGAGCCCGGCTATATCTACTATTTCTACTGTTGTAGGCAAAATACGATTGGGTTTAACCAATTCCGCTAATTTATTTAATCTTTCGTCCGGAACGGTTATTACTCCTACATTTGGTTCTATTGTACAAAAAGGAAAATTTGCCGATTGTGCTTTTGCGTTCGATAAACAGTTGAAAAGAGTAGACTTACCCACATTAGGAAGTCCTACAATACCACATTGTAATGCCATTATTTTATATAAATTATTTTTTCAGGGTACAAAGGTAGTGAAAAATCAATGACATACAGTTTTTTGATTTTACGAAGTAAAGATCTCCGTAAATAATTATCTAAATAACATATGATAAGGATCTTTATCCAATATCTTCTTATAATAATTCCTGAGATTATTTATCTGAGTATCATTCGCAGATTCAGTTACATTTATATCCCTAAGTCGGGTTCTATTTTTAAATTTAATAGGTAGATAGTGTGACGAATATTCAGTTTTAGCGTATTTTGTTCCTTTCAGATGTGCCATAACATTCAACCAAACATCATCTGCATAAAAACATAATTCTCTTAATAAATCAATATTAAAGACATCCTTATGCAAAGAATGAGGAGGATAAAGTACTCCTCCTACACCTGTAGGGAATATATCAATAGAAGGTGACTTCGCATCATTTATCATTTTCCATTCATTATACTTTGCCAGATTTCTATCATTAATCTTTACTTCCCATCCCCGGCAACAGCAAATAGTTTGAGGATATTTTTCAGATAATTCGATAAGATGTTGTGTTATATATGAATTATATAAAATGTCATCATCAACAGTTATAATAATATCATCAGGAAACTCCTGCATAGTATAATAATATTTTGTATGTGCCTTCAGATTTTCATTACAAAACCTTATTTCAAGTCCTCTGTCCTGTAACCGAAGTAAGTTTTTTGGCAATTCTGATAACGAGGAAAACTGTTCTTTAGATAACCATAATAAAATCTTATCAGGTTTTAATTCCTGTCTCATGATAGATTCTATCACAAGCCATACTTTATTTATACGTGGAGGAAAAGAAGTCAATGAAACTATAATACGATTACTTGCTTTATCCGATTTTTTCAATTTATATTCATCTTTATTTGCTGTTATTCTGAAATATATTGGAACAAACAAATTAACGAAATAGAGGGTCGGAATACGTAGAAACGGATATAAGAAATATCTGGATAAAGGATTATGTTTTATATGTATAAATGTATATAAAGTATCAAAGAAATTAATCATTTTTGGTTTTCATTTATTTTTAAAAACCAAGTTTATAATAATTGTACTGATCATTAAAACAATATCTACATATAGGCATATATAATCGATAAATACTTCTATACAAACAAAAAAGAGCATCCTAAACGAAGGACACTCTCCAAATAATTAAGAATAAAAATATCTTATTTTATTACTTTATCTATTACCTTTTTAGCTGTAGCTTCCATTATCTTATAACCTTCTTCATTAGGATGTACTCCATCAGTACCTAGATTACTTTTTAAAGCATTATTTTCGTCACACATCACCGAAAAATAATCTATATATGAAAATCCTTTTTCCTTGGCATAAGCTTTTATTTTCGCATTCAGAGACATTATTTTTTGAGGTACATCTTTTATCTCTTTTCTCCAAGGATATTCGCCCGCAGGTGTTACAGATGATAATATCACTTTTATGCCGTTAGCATCAGCCAGCTCGGCCATCGACATGATATTTCCTAAAGTAAATTCTTCATTATATGGACCTGTATTTTGAGCAACATCATTTGTACCTATATTTATCAATACTGCAACCGGCTTAAGATTAATTACATCCTGACGAAAACGGGACAACAATTGCGGGCTGGTTTGTCCACTTATTCCACGACCTACATAATTGTTTGATTTAAAAAAATCAGGGTGTGCATTAGGCCATCCATCAGTAATAGAATTCCCTATAAAGACAACTCTCTTTTCACCTTTGGCAGGTGCAGGCAATGCAGCATTCGCTTCGGCATACCTATCGAGATTTATAAGTTTATTAAATTCCTGTGCGTGAGAGAATAATCCAAAAAAGGAAAAAAAGGACATAATTAAAATTACTTTTTTCATGATAAATAAGTATTTATATTTCAAAAATTGAATGAATATCCTATACTATAGAAAAGATTATTACCATAAGGTGAATATTCGTCCTGTACTACATCGTATTGTATCATGGCTATCATATTCATGTACCGCAAACCTCCTCCTATAAGAACAGACGGTACAAATTTATTAGTTTTATATTTATTTCCACTATTTTCTATAGTCTCCCATACACGGCTGGCTTCGGGCTGAAGGCTTATGACAAGAAAATCAACAGGATAAAAACGTCCAAAAACATCAAAACTTACATAATGCCTGCTCCATTTAACATCATAATTTTTCTCTCTGAAATAGTTATATCCTAATCCTACCCCGGCAGTAAAATATTTAGAAAAATTATAACCAACCTGAGGAGAAATACCCACAGCTGTATAATTCCCGAATTGTAAATTCATATTACCTCCGAAAGTAAGTTTAGAAGGATCAAAGCCGGAACCAACCTTATAACTTCCTCCATATTGCGAATAAGCTAGACCGGTACTTAATATTAAAGACAGAATCAAAATTACTTTTTTCATATCATTCGTTTTTATCATTTTTATTCAAAACTTCATTAATAGCCTTTTGTACCAAAGGTTCCATTATTTTTTTATACCCTTCTTCGTTAGGATGCAATCCATCAAGAGAATAACTATTTATCATACCGTTTTCACTATCCCGCATAGGAGTATTCAAATCTAAATAGTAATAACCTTTCTCGTCAGCATAAATTTTTATACGTTCATTCAGTTCATCTATTTTCACTGGTACATCCTTAATCGGTTCCCATCCATGACCTTTGCATGGCAGAAGAGAAACTAATATTACTTTTATGTCATTCATATCAGCTAATTCGGCCATCGATTTTATATTATCCATCGTAAACACAGGATCGTACTCACCTGTTTTCTCGGCTATATCATTTATACCTGCGCTTATGACAACAACTTTAGGATGCAATTCTATAACATCTTGCCTAAAACGTAAAAGCATCAATGAACTTGTTTGTCCACCCTTTCCCCTGCATACGTAATTATTATCTACAAAGAATTTGTATCGTAGATGTACCCAATTTTCAGTGATAGAATTCCCTATAAACACGACCCTATTTTCATTAACTTCAGGTATTTTCAGTTGACTGTTAGCCCATGCATAAGCATTTAGCTTAAAGATATCGTTATTCAATCTGTCTTTGTATAACCTATATCCTATGTATGGTATCAATATCAAATTAAGTAATACAGATATAACAAAAATGGTATAAATAAATTTCTTTTTCATCTCAATTATAAGTGATCTGATTATTTACCCGATTGCACCAATTGGAGTTGGTAACAAAACAACATGCTATTATAAAAAGGATATATTTAAAAACTAAAAGGAGTTTATTAAACATTATATATATTATTAATTTTTAATTTAAACTTAACAAAAAATCATTGTGTTTGTAATAGACTGTTAATTGTGTTTATTCTTTTTTGGAAGAATACTTGTAAATATCGATATTAAAAGTTCATTCACTTATAAAAGTGAGTTATTAAACAGAGTAAAATTATACAAATTATTTATATAAAGCGTATTATGAACTTTATTAAAACAATGTTAATAACTATGATTGTTGATAATTTTTCATTTTTTAATCTATTAATAATTGTTGATAAACCTTTCATAGCAGAATGATAAAAGCCTGTGATTTTTAATTGTTATCTGCGACTTATTTCATATATGTTGTTTAGTTTCATAAAACAATTGATTTTGTTTTAAAAATCTATTAACAGTTATCAACAGTTTATCAACAATCTTTTTTGATAATCGAAATATGTAAATGAAGAATAAGAAACAATTGATAAGAAATACTAATTTAAGTAGCATATTCACAGATAAATATATAATTTTGTTATTCATTAATATAATAATGTAAAAGATGAAAGGTTTTCTTAAGAGTTTATTAGCCTCTATAGTAGGCTGTTCTATCGTTATAGGTATTTTTATTTTTATATTTATTCTTATAATAGCCGCTATGTCTTTCGGCTCATCTGATAAATATAATTTGAAAGATAATACTGTATTGACATTGAAACTTGAAGGTACTCTGTCTGAAAGAGTAGAACCAAATTCGTTTTTAGACTTGATAGGTCAAAATACGGATTTAGAAATAGGATTGGATGATATTCTTTCATCTATAAAGAAAGCAAAGGAGAATGATAATATAAAGGGAATTTATATTAATGCCGGTGCATTTGCTGCTTCTAATGCTTCGTTGAAAGAAATACGCGATCAGTTAGCAGACTTTAAAGAAAGTGGAAAATTTATTATTGCTTATGCCGATGTTTATTCACAAGGATGCTATTACTTATCGTCAGTAGCAGACAAAGTAATAATGAACCCTCAGGGTAATCTCGATTTGCATGGACTTTCATCTTCACCTACTTTCTACAAAGGGTTGCTTGATAAAGTAGGTATCGAGATGCAGATATTTAAAGTAGGTACATTCAAATCTGCGGTTGAGCCTTTTATGCTTGATAAAATGAGTGATGCAAATAGAGAGCAGGTTACAGCATATATAAACGATATATGGTCTACTATTACATCCGAAATATCAGACTCGAGAAAAATATCAGTAGATAAAATAAACCAACTGACAGATTCTTTACAAACATTCAAATTAGCCAATGCTTCAGTTAGTGATGGGCTTGTGGATACGTTAATGTATGAGACAGAAGTAAAAGAATATCTGAAAGATTTGCTTAAAGTAGAAAAAGCGAAAGATGTGAGAATGGCATCTATCAAGGATATGACCTCGGTACCATTTGTAAAAGAAAGTAATTCTAAAGATGTTATTGCTATACTTTATGCCGAAGGATCTATAAACAATGGATCCGGTAAAGATGGTATAACTGATAAGAGATATGTGAAGGAAATTGAAAAATTAAAAGATAACGATAAAGTAAAAGCCGTAGTTTTCCGTGTCAATTCGCCCGGAGGAAGTGCTTATGCTTCGGAACAAATATGGAAAGCCATTACCGACCTGAAAGCAAAGAAACCGGTGGTAGTATCTATGGGAGACTATGCCGCATCGGGAGGCTATTATATTGCATGTAATGCATCTAAAATTATTGCTCAACCAAATACATTGACAGGATCAATCGGTATTTTTGGTATGTTCCCAAATTTTGAGGGATTGACTAAAAAGGTAGGATTATCGTTTGATAATGTGAAAACAAATAAATTTGCTGATTTTGGAGATGCTACCCGCCCGATGAGACCTGAGGAAAAAGTAATATTGCAGCAATATATTGAGCATGGCTATGACCTGTTTTTAACTCGTTGTTCAGAAGGACGTAATATACCGAAAGATTCGTTAGATCATATTGCTCAGGGTAGGGTATGGACAGGTAATCAAGCCTTGAAGATAGGATTGGTAGATGCTCTTGGAAATATAGATACAGCGATACAAGAAGCAGCGAAACTTGCCAAACTTGATGATTATTCTTTGCAGGATTATCCTAAAAAAGTTGACTTTTTAGAAAGTTTATTATCCAACCAGAAAGAAGAATTTGCAACAAAGGCAATGAAAGAATATCTTGGTAAGGATTATGAATTATTCAAGACTATAAAAGAGATAAAGGAACAAGATTTTGTTCAAGCTCGCATGCCTTATGACATAAGCATAAGATAAAGATTGTAACTATATAATGATAAAACAACAGCCCGTGCATATCAACAAATGGCTGCTACCATTTTCATGGTTGTACGGGCTGATTGTATTTTTTAGAAATAAGTTTTTCGATTGGGGAATACTTAAGCAGGAAGAGTTTGATATCCCTGTTATCTGCATAGGAAATATCACTGTAGGAGGTACGGGAAAAACTCCGCATACCGAGTACGTTATCCGTTTGTTGAAGGATAAATATAGGGTAGGGGTGTTAAGCAGGGGATATAAGCGCAGAACCAAAGGATTTGTTCTTGCAGACGACAATACGACCAGTAAAGACATTGGTGACGAATCGTTCCAAATAAAAAACAAATTTCCGGATGTTATCGTAGCTGTCGATGGAGACAGGCGTAGAGGTATAAAAAAGCTTTTATCGCTAAAGAACCCACCTCAAATAATCTTATTGGATGATGCCTTTCAGCACCGTTATGTAAAACCATCTTTTACAATTATCCTGTCAGATTTCAATCGTCCTATATATGCAGATACTTTGCTTCCTGCAGGACGTTTGCGAGAACCTTTTTCAAAAATAGATGATGCAAATATGATAATCGTAACTAAATGTCCTCGGGACTTGCAGCCTATCGATTATCGCATTATTTTGCATGATGTGAATCCTTTCCCATATCAAAGTCTCTATTTTACTACTTTCGATTATTTAGAATTAAAACCTGTATTTCCCAATAGCGGAGAAAGCAGGTCGTTAGAATTCTTACGAAACAAGACTGTTTTATTGGCTACAGGTATAGCTTCGCCTAAAGTGATAATAAAAAAACTATCGGAGTATACCCGTAAAATAGAAACAATAACATATCCTGATCATTATAATTTTAAGACAAAGGACATAAAGTATATTTCCGATAAGTTTAGAAATATAAGTTCAGAGAAAAAAATAATTCTGGTTACAGAAAAAGATGCAAGCCGATTAGTTTTGAAAGATATAGATGAAGAAATAAGAAAATATCTGTATTATCTTCCTATCGAAGTTGCATTTATGGACAAAGGAGACGATTTTGAAGATAAAATATTAAAGCACGTAGAAGACAGTAGATTTAAACTTAACTAAACTGTTTTAGGAATAACAAATAAAATATATGCTAGAAAAAATATACGAAACAGTATCGTTTATAAAAAATGTTGTGGGTACTGTACCCAATATAGCTATTATTTTGGGCACAGGTTTGGGAGAATTAGTGCACGAAATAAGCGATAAGAAAGAAATACCATACGAAAAAATTCCTAATTTTCCACTTTCTACAGTAGAAGGACATAGCGGAAAACTTATTTTTGGAAAGCTTGGCGGAAAGCCCGTATTGGCTATGCAAGGAAGATTTCACTACTACGAAGGCTATACTATGCAGGAGGTAACATTCCCTATTCGTGTTTTTCAGGCATTGGGTATTCAGTACTTGTTTGTATCAAATGCAGCGGGAGGAATGAATGGAAGCTTCGATATAGGCGATATCATGCTTATCGATGATCATATAAATTTATTTCCCGAACACCCATTAAGAGGTAAGAATTACAAAGAGCTTGGCACTCGCTTTCCCGATATGAGCGAAGCGTATAACAAAGAACTTCGTCTGATGGCTATGAATATTGCCAAAGAAAATAATATTAAGTTGCAGCACGGTGTTTATATAGGTACACAAGGCCCTACTTTCGAAACTCCTGCCGAATATAATTGGTTTAAGATTATCGGTGGCGATGCCGTTGGTATGTCTACAGTACCTGAAGTAATTGTTGCCAATCACGCAAAAATGAAAGTACTGGCGTTTTCTATAATCACTGATATAGGTATCATAGGAAAGATTGTAGAGGTGACGCACGAAGATGTACAGGAAGCCGCTAAAATAGCACAACCCAAGATGGCCTATATTATGCAAGAGGTGATAAAGAGACTGAATTAACAAATTGAAAATGTTAGAAATATAAAGGATGCAGAATTTCTGTATCCTTTTTTATTTATCTTTATAGGTAGGTTTTATTCAAATCCATTTCTTATGAAAACATACATTATATCTATTATCATCCTATATTTTTGTGTTTCCACTGTATCTTATGCGCAGCAGCAAGTGACAATCAATCAGATAAATGTTGAGATATCGAAGGGAAACTTCGACAAATCGAAAAAAATGATAGACCTGTACATTGCTCAAAACAGCTTATCGTCAGAGGAAATTTATAATCTGAATTTTAAGAAAGATGTGCTTGATAGGATAGCGATAGATTTTTCGAAAAACAAATCTGATGTTGTTGAGTTCATTAAAAAATATTATCCCGATGTAAATGATAAGATGCTCTCCGAGTGGGAAAATGAGAAATCTCTCGAATCGATGATTATCAATGGAGAAAAAAAGTATATGAGCAGAGCTGCTCCAAATCTATTCAGAATAAATAAACAGGCGATAAAACGTAAATTGGAAATAGACGGAAACCAAAAAGATGAATTACAGAATGTACTGAAAACACATTTACCATCTGTTGTAGATGGTTTGAAAAATACAGGAAACACTCAAATGCCTCCTGTGAAAATGAAAGTAAAATATAGAGTAACCCTTAAGCAGAATGTTGTTCCAGCCGGAGAAATGGTGCGGTGTTGGCTGCCTTATCCGCGCGAAGATAATCGTCGGCAGACAGACGTAAAGTTACTCTCTGTAAATGATAATAACTATGTTATATCCCCATCCGATTATGCTCAGCGGACATTGTATATGCAAAAAATAGCAGAAAAGGATAAGCCGTTAACCTTTTCATTCGAATTTTCTTATGCTTCGGCTGCCGAGTGGTTCAATATAAAACCTGAAAGTATAAAGGATTATGATACGAATTCAGATTTGTATAAAGAATATACTGCGGAGAGGGAGGCTCATATAATTTTTACTGATCAGATAAAACGATTGTCTGACCGGATCATAGGGAATGAAAAGAATCCATACCTGAAGGTCAGGAAGATATTCGACTTCATCAGTGATAACTATCCTTGGGCAGGTGCTCGTGAATATTCTACGATACCGAATATACCTGAGTATGTGATTGAAAACCATCATGGAGACTGTGGGCAAGTATCCTTACTTTTCATTACGCTTGCTCGTTATAATGGTATTCCGGCAAAATGGCAAAGTGGATTTATGATGCATCCCAATGAGCTCAATTTACATGACTGGGCAGAGGTTTATTTTGAGGGTATAGGCTGGGTACCTGTCGACCAGTCTTTTGGTCGACGAGACTTAGAAATGAGTGACGATATTAAATATTTCTATGCCAATGGTATCGATGCATATCGTTGGATCGTAAACGATGATTACTCACAGCCTCTTTTCCCTGAAAAAATATATCCTCGGAGTGAAACGGTTGATTTTCAGCGAGGCGAACTAGAATGGTGGGGAGGAAATATCTATTTCAACCAATGGAATTGGGACATTGATGTAGAATATTTGAACTAAGCTTTTTCCTTCTTCGTATTAGGTAAAAACGCTGCAACAAGTCCGATTAGAGGCAAATAAGCACAGATATCATATACATGCTGTATGCTGGTTTCGTCCGCTATTTTTCCCAGTATGGCAGATGCTATGCCGGCAATTCCAAATGCCAGTCCGAAAAATAAACCACCAATTAACCCTACTTTTCCGGGAACAAGTTCTTGTGCATATACCAGAATCGCTGAAAAGGCAGAAGAAAGTATAAATCCTATAAAGATGCTCAGTACGCATGTCCATACAAGCCCTACATGAGGCATAATGAGAGCGAAAGGAGCTGTACCCAATATCGATGCCCAAATTACATATTTTCGTCCGATACGGTCTCCTATAGGACCTCCTATAATTGTACCAAGTGCCACAGCAAATAAGAATGCAAACAAAAATAGTTGTGCATCTTTTACCGAAACACCAAACTTATCGATCAAATAAAACATATAATAACTGTTCAGGCTCGCCATATATACATATTTTGAAAATATGAGTATGAGTAGAATCGTGATGGCAAAGGCTACTTTGCCCGAAGAATATACAGACTGTTTTTCTATAGAGCTATCATTTTTTTTGGCGGGTTTAAGTCTATAAAGATTGCTCTTATACCATTTACTTATAACAAGCATAATACCAATACATACAAGAGCTATAAGCGACAGCCACTTGATATTCTGTTGACCATATGGTGTAATTATCCATAAGGCTAATAATGGGCCTACGGATGATCCGAAATTTCCTCCTACCTGAAAGATAGATTGTGCTAATCCTGTCTTTCCACCCGAAGCCATATAGGCCAAGCGGGATGCTTCAGGATGGAAGATGGATGATCCAAGTCCCGTAAGAAATACGGCGATCAACACATGAATAAAACTTCCTGCAAAAGAAAGTGAAAGGATTCCGATCATAGAAAATGCCATTCCTATCGGCAAAGAATAGGGTTGAGGTCGTTTATCTGTGATAAGCCCCACTACAGGCTGGAATATGGAGGACGATAACTGAAAGACGAGTGTGATAAGCCCTATTTGAGTAAAGTTGAGCAATAGCGAATCTTTCAGTAAGGGATATACCGCCGAAATGATCGATTGCAGCATATCATTCAACATATGGCATACAGCCAACATCGAAAGTATAGCAAAAGCTGTTCCTGTTTGCGTTGTTGTTTTCATCAAAAATGGAGTAAAAGTCTGCAAATGTAGACTTAAATATTGATATATAAAAAAGGGCGGTTTGTTTTACTGCCATTGTAGGATAGAATGACTATTTTTGTATTCAATTAATTTTTAGATAAATGAAAAGAACAGAAATTGCCAGTCTAGGAGAATTTGGTCTAATAGATCATCTGACAAAAAATATAGAACTAAAAAATTCAAGTTCAGAAAAAGGGGTAGGGGACGACGCTGCTGTTTTGTCGTATGGAAATAAGAAGACACTCGTAACAACCGATCTGCTGCTTGAAGGTATTCACTTCGATCTGATGTATGTTCCTCTGAAACACTTGGGATATAAATCAGCGATAGTCAATTTTTCAGACATTTATGCAATGAACGGGCAACCAAAACAGGTGACCGTATCGTTGGGTATTTCAAAGCGATTTTCTGTTGAAGATTTAGAATTATTTTATGATGGTCTTGCCCTTGCTTGTCAGGAATATGGCGTAGATCTTGTTGGTGGCGATACTTCTGCTTCGCTTACCGGCTTGGCTATCAGTATTACTTGCCTCGGCGAAGGAGAAGAAGGGAAAATCGTGTATCGTAACGGAGCAAAAGAAACAGATCTGGTTTGTGTTTCAGGAGATTTGGGTGCTGCATTTATGGGGCTTCAATTATTAGAACGCGAAAAGGCCATATACGACGGGAAAAGCGATTTTCAACCTGATTTTACAGGAAAAGAGTATCTTTTGGAACGCCAATTGAAACCTGAAGCACGGAAAGATATTGTGAAGTTTCTTGCTGAAGAAGGGATTGTGCCGACTTCGATGATCGATATTTCAGACGGATTATCTTCCGAGCTGAAACATATCTGCAAACAAAGTAATGTAGGATGTCATATCTATGAAGAAAGACTTCCTATCGATTATCAGACAGCCATGATGGCCGAACAGTTCAATATGAATGTAACTACTGTGGCAATGAATGGGGGAGAGGATTATGAATTGTTGTTTACTGTTCCTTTGTTTATGCACGACAAAGTATCGAAGATAAAGGGAGTACATGTGATCGGTCATATCACCAAAGAGGGTAATAGCTTTATTCTTGAAACCCGTGATGGGGCAGAAATAGAAATAAAAGCGCAAGGCTGGGATTCGATAGGAGAGAAATAAGCTCATAATTTTTGTAGGACGCAACAAATCATGCATGTTATTCATCTATCTTATTAGATGATTAACTTTAATTACAATATTATGAAAAAGATATTTTTTCTTTCTTCTTTTTTCCTGATATTTTTTGCAGGATGTGATACTTCTGAGCCTATAGAAAGGGATAATAGTTTATTGCCAAAAACAATAAAAACAGAGCAGTCTTATGATGCCGAGCCTCAGTATGATTATACGCATATTACAACTTTTGAATATGATAATTCTGACCGTCCGGTAAATATACTAAAGGAAACTTATCGTAGATTGAATAACGAAAAAGCAGATAAAAATGTATTAGTATACAGCATCTCCCGAAAATTGGAATATTCTGTATATTCTACATCTGAGAAGTCTCTTAGCTCAACAGATCTAGTAGGTATTACACAAACAGATGTGATAAAAAGCTGGATTAAGGATAATGACTATTCTACACATACCGAAACTCGAGTATATGATCTAAAAAGCGAAAAAAATAATCTTATTGAAATTACCCTGAACGGAAAATTCAAAGAAACTATCGAGTTATCCAAGGGCTTAGCCGTAAAATATAATAAAGTGAGGTTTTCTAACCCTCCTGAAGAAAATACGATTAATTATACAGAGGAATATAAGTATAATAGTAAAGGCGATGTTTCGCAGTACAACTATATCTCACTATTGGATGATAGGTATGCCAGTGAAGAAAAATATTTATATGATAGCTTTAATGGAGTATATAAACATATGAATATCCCTCAATGGTTGTTTATTGCTCTTTTCGGAAACGAAGGACGTATTCATAATATAAGAGAAATATATGTTGTGCATGGTGGCAAAGAAACACCTTTCGCAGAAAATATGTATAGATACAACTCCGAATACTATGCTAAAGAGTCTGTATATCGTCCCAATTCTGAACTAGAGGGCATATGGGGCAGTAAAACAACTTACGAATATGTAAAATCACAGATTAGACCATATTAATTATAACTTTTCTACATTTACAGTTCGCCTCAGGTATTCATCTTCGAGTATCTGAGGCTTTTTATAAAAAGGAAAATACAAATATATAAGCAACTATTTTGTATTTTTGTATCTCAAAATATATATTAACCACATAATATGGAAATTGCAAGTAAGTATAATCCTGCCGAAGTAGAGGATAAATGGTATAAATACTGGTTAGAGAATAAGTTCTTTCATTCAGAACCTGATAGTCGCGAACCTTATACAATCGTCATCCCTCCACCAAACGTCACAGGTGTCCTTCATATGGGGCATATGCTGAATAATACGATACAGGATATACTTGTACGCCGTGCCCGTATGATGGGTAAAAATGCGTGCTGGGTACCGGGAACAGACCATGCATCTATCGCTACAGAAGCAAAGGTAGTGGGTAAACTTGCTGCCGAAGGAATAAGCAAAAACGACCTGAGCCGTGAAGCATTCCTTGAACATGCCTGGGAGTGGACTCACAAGCATGGGGACATCATTCTAAAACAGCTAGAAAAGCTTGGCGCCTCATGTGATTGGGATCGTAAGGCTTTTACTATGGATCCTATACGTTCCGAAAGCGTATTGAAAGTTTTTGTAAATTTATATAATAAGGGTCTTATCTATCGTGGAATACGTATGGTAAACTGGGATCCGTCGGCTAAAACCGCTGTTTCGGATGAGGAAGTTATACATCACGAAGTAAACGGTAAATTATATTATTTAAGATATAAAGTGGCCCCCCAGACCCCCCAGGAGGGGGATGCGGCTGACGCGCTTAAAGCTCCGAAATATCAAACAGCAAAGTGGGATAACTATAATTTGCTGAAGGAACATGCTAAAGAGATGCGTAAATTCTCAACAGAAGCAGAAAATGCGCTTTGGGAAATGTTGAGGAGAAAACAGCTCGGAGAAAAATTCAGAAGACAGCATATAATTGAAAATTTTATTGTTGATTTTGTCTGTCTTGATAAAAAAATAGTTATTGAGGTAGATGGAAAATATCATAACGAGCCGGAAATAGAAAATGCTGATAAACTGCGGGATGATATTTTAGAAGATTTAGGGTATAAAGTATTACGTTTTTCTAATGAAGAAGTAATAGCTAACACTGAATTTATTTTAGATATAATTCAAACTGCACTTAATAGCTCCCCTTATGGGGGAGTTGAGGGGGCCGCTGAGTATATTGTTGTTGCTACCACTCGTCCCGAAACAATTTTTGGAGATATTGCGGTATGTATCAATCCGAATGATCCGAAGACTGCACACATGAAAGGCAAGAAAGTGATCGTGCCGATTGCCAATCGTGTAGTACCTATTATCGAAGACGAATATGTGGATATGGAATTCGGTACAGGATTCTTGAAAGTAACACCTGCCCACGATGTAAATGACTATATGCTGGGCGAAAAATATAATCTTGAGGTTATTGATATCTTCAACGATAATGGAACGTTAAATTCTCATGGACTTCAATACGAAGGGATGGATCGTTTCGATGTACGTAAGAAAATCGAAAAAGACCTTGAAGAATTGGGCTTGATGGAAAAAACAGAGGCGTATACAAATAGTGTGGGTTACTCTGAACGTACGAATGTACCTATTGAGCCGAAGCTTTCTATGCAATGGTTCCTCAAGATGGAAGATCTGGCAAAGCCTGCTTTGGAAGCTGTGGAAAATGACACAATCAAATTCCACCCTGCGAAGTTTAAGAATACTTACCGTCATTGGATGGAAAATATAAAGGACTGGAATATCAGCCGCCAGTTGTGGTGGGGACATCAGATTCCGGCTTACTATCTGCCCGAAGGTGGATTTGTAGTAGGAGAGACCCCTGAGAAAGCCTTGGCAGAGGCTCAAAAGCAAAATCCAAACCTCAAGATGGAAGATTTGCGTCAGGATGAAGATTGTCTCGACACATGGTTCTCGTCATGGTTGTGGCCTATTTCGGTATTCGATGGTATAAATAATCCGGACAATAAGGATATTAAGTACTATTATCCAACGAATGATCTTGTTACCGGCCCGGATATTATTTTCTTCTGGGTGGCACGTATGATCATGTCAGGATACGAGTATCGTGGCGAAGCATGCTTTAATAATGTATACTTTACAGGTATCGTTCGCGACAAATTGGGGCGCAAGATGTCTAAACAACTTGGCAACTCACCCGATCCTATCGAACTGATGGAAAAATACGGAGCTGACGGTGTTCGTATGGGCTTGTTACTTACAGCACCTGCGGGTAACGACTTGCCTTTTGACGAAAGTCTTTGCGAACAGGGACGTAATTTCAATAACAAAATATGGAATGCTTTCCGCTTGGTAAAAGGGTGGGAGGTAAGCAACTCTATCGAACAGCCTGAGTCGTCGAGAATAGCAATAGAATGGTTCCAGAATGTATTGGCTAAGACTGCTTCGGAGCTTGATGATTTGTTTGGAAAATATCGCCTTTCTGAAGCTTTAATGTCTCTCTATAAGCTTTTCTGGGACGAGTTCTCTTCTTGGTACCTTGAGATGGCAAAACCCGCTTATCAACAGCCTATAGATAAGAAGACTTATGAAGCAACGTTAGGCTTCTTTGATTCTCTGCTTCGTTTGCTTCACCCATTTATGCCGTTTATTACAGAGGAGCTATGGCAGGCTCTTGCTGAACGCAAAGCAGGAGAGAGTATCATGGTATCTGAAATGCCGAAAGAGGTTTCTTTCAGCAATGATCTGATTGATACTTTCGAGAAAGTGAAAGAGGTGATTGCAGGTGTGCGTACTATTCGTTTGCAAAAGAACATTCCGAATAAAGAGGAATTATCGTTAGAAGTAATAGGACAATATAATACAGATTTCGATACTGTGATCTCTAAGATGGGTAACCTTACTTCGATAAATACTGTTTCCGAAAAAGATCCTACTTCGGTTTCTTTCCTTGTTGGCACTACAGAGTTTTCTGTTCCACTTGGAAATAATATAGATATAGAAGCCGAATTGAAAAGGCTGAATGACGAGCTTAAATATCTTGAAGGCTTCCTAAAATCAGTTGCAGCGAAATTAAGCAACGAGAAGTTTGTTGCTAATGCTAAGCCTGAAATCGTAGAAAACGAGCGTAAAAAGCAAGTTGATGCCGAAAGCAAGATAAAGACGATTAAGGAAAGTATTGCAAATCTGAACAAATGATATTAAGTAGGAGAGGAGCTATGTTCAGATAGCTCCTTTTTACACAAAATATAGTTTCAAATAAAATTATTCAAATTTAAACGAATGATAAAGATTCTCTACCTCTTATACCAATGGATCATATTTGTTCCGCTGTTAATATTAGCTACAATTTGGTGTACCCTTACTATTATTATCGGATCGACCTTAGGAAACAATAAGTTTTGGGGCTACTATCCCGGAGTGATATGGGGGCGTTTTGTTTGTATGGCTGCTCTGTTGAAGATCAAGGTGAATAGGAATTCAAAATTGGATAAAAACCAATCGTATGTCTTTGTAGCCAATCATCAGGGAGCGTTCGATATATTTCTTATATATGGTTATCTCGATCACAACTTTAAGTGGTTGATGAAACAAGGTCTCAAAAAAATGCCTTTAGTGGGCTTTGCATCAGCAAAAGCGGGACATGTTTTTGTAGATTCTACTACAAGAAAGGGGATTGTAGATACAATGAGAAATACCAAAAATACACTGAAAGACGGAATGTCTACCGTAGTTTTCCCCGAAGGGCATCGCTCACCGGACGGACGGATGGCAGAATTTAAGAAAGGGGCTTTTCAGACGGCAGTGAGCTTGAAATTACCTATTGTCCCTCTTACGATTGATGGGGCATATAAAGTTTTGCCAATACACTCGTGGAAAATGAGTCCGGCAAAGATAAAATTGACATTTCATGACCCTATAGAAACTAAGGATCTTAAAGCGGATGACATTGCGGAATTGATGGATAAAGTGTATTCAACTATTCAATCTGCTTTGCCTGAGGAGAACAAATAAAGGTTACTTATACTTGTGTATGAGAAAGAGTATCTGTATTTTCCTTATCTTCATTGATGTTTATTAGATACTCTTCTCTTATTTTTCTCATTACTTCAATAGGAACTTCCCTTTCAGAATAGATAATGTTTTCCCCTTCGTCCATGTAAAAGATGATAGAGAAGTTTCCCTCTATATTTTGTAAATCTGTATCTACCTTTATCTCGTAGTCATTATTATTATCATACTCAATTTCAATATTATATGCAATCATCATGGTTGTAAAATAATAAATCTTCCTTTGAGTACGAAAAGGTTTGTTTTCTATTATATATTCAAGTTTATCAGGATGCAAAATAAATATCTCTTTACCTTTTCTTTTCCATTTCAAGGTGTAGAAAGTAAAAAGAAGTATTAGGAACATGAATACCAAAAGACAGCATACGAAAAAATAATCTTTTATAGTATAACTATCATTTATGAAAAAAGAGAAAGTGAGACCAATCACAGAAACTATAGCCAAAAAGAAAACTAATATATGCAAGAATATATAAAACTTTCCTCCGGATATCTCTAATTTAATCATTTTATCTTTTTTCTCCAGAGTATATGGATATACAATTCTTTTCTTCATAGTATCACTGTCGTAAATTGAATTAGTATTTTCAGAACCGAAAGTTATAGAATTATTGACAAATATTAATAAGCGAGTATATTTTATTGAAAAAGGTTGCCTCTATCGATAGAAGCAACCTTTACTATATGAGCTATTTGTTGTAGGAATAATCAATCTATATTCGAAGGGCCTTTTGGTGCCTGATCGATAAGTTCCATAAACTGATTCAGTTCCGGAGTGATAATTATCTGAGTTCTACGGTTGAGAGCTTTTCCCTCGGCAGTGCTATTTGTTGCTACCGGATTATATTCTCCACGTCCAGCTGCTGTCAGACGTTTAGGATCCACACCATAATTGTTTTGAAGTGCCTGAACCACAGAAGAAGCACGCAAAGCACTCAAGTCCCAGTTGTTTCGGATATTAGGACGCGAAATAGGATCTGTATCGGTATTTCCTTCCACCAATACGCTATAATCCTTATAATCCATAATGATTTTAGCTATCTTGCTAAGAATTTCACCCGCCTTGGTGCTTATCTCGTAACCACCCGAACGATACAGCATTCTGTCATCCAAAGAAATATATACAACACCTTTCAATACTTTGATATCCAAATCCTGCATTTCGTCGCGTGTAAGCGAACGTGTGAGGTTATTTATCATTACGATATTCAAAGAGTCGGATCGGTTTTTGGCCTGTACCAGATGTTGGATAAAGCGGTTAGACGAATTGATCTCATCTACCAGCTTCGTGATGTTTACATTGCCTTGCGTGTTTTGCAAAAGGCTCTTGTTCAATAGACCTTGCATCTCAGCATAGGCAGCACGTAAATCTTCATTGTTTTTTCGGGCTTCTGCCAATCGTTCTTCAAGGCTCGCTACCCGGGTACGGCTTTCAGCTAATTGCAATTGGCTCTCCTGATAATTTCTTTGTAAATCTTTCTGTTCTGTTTGCAGGCGATTATAGTCTGTTTCTAAATTCGTAAACTGCTTTTTACTAACGCAACTAGTAAAAATGATGCTTGCAGTTAATACCAGCAAGGAAAAAGAATACTTCATAGCTAGTCTGATTTTAATTATGTTTATAATTTGTATTTAAACAATGAGCCTCGCCATTTGGTTGTTAAAAAAAAGATTTATTAAGAGATGGATTGTTAGAGTTTGAATTTTTAGCGTAAAATGATCAGATATTTAACTATTATGTAGGGTTTTGTGAGAGTGGGGAGTTTCATATTTTTAATTCTTGGCATTCGGATAAATTTTCAATGTTATAAATAGGATAGAAATTAATTTAATTATTCATATAAATTTATCTTTGCACTAGCAGATACAAAATATGATATATGAAAAAATCATTTATTATAACATTTTTAGTCCTTTTTTATAATGCATCACTATTAGCACAGGATAGTCTTGCTATTAGAGTAGATTCTATTTCCGAATATCAGCAAAATGTACAGAGTCCAAAATATAAAACATTTTTCAATCTCGGATTGTGGAATACAATAAGCACCAATGGCTACAAAACAAAATATTACACCAATAATATATCTTTAAATCTAGTATATGGACGATCTGAAAATGTATCAGGTTTTACATTTAGTGGATTATATAATCAAATAACCAAAGCAAAGGGTGTGGTTATTTCTCCATTTAGCAATATAGAAAACATCAGTGGTGTGCAGATAGGAGGAGTGCAAATGGGAGATTGCGTGAATGGTGTACAAATAGGGGGAATCCATGTTGCGCGAGATATAAAGGGTATACAAATTGGCGGACTCAACAATGTGATATGGAATATGCAAGGTATGCAGATAGGGATAATTAATCTTGCATACAAAAATATAAGAGGAGCACAAATAGGTTTTTTCAATAACAGTGAAAAAATAAAAGGAGTACAAATAGCTATGGGCAATGAGGCTGATACGCTTGTTGGTGTACAGATTGGAGGGTTCAATTACGCTAAGATAATGAAAGGTCTACAAATTGGAATTATCAATATCTCGGATAATAATAAATATCCCATTGGGTTGGTAAATATTGTAAAATCTGGTGGAGATATGAATCTTGCATTGACATTTGATGATATGCAGAATATGGTAGTTAGTTTTCGCTCGGGAGGACAATCTTTGTATGGAATTGTAGGATTCGGGTATAATATCTATTCTCCACATACTCATTTTGTCTTAGAGGGAGGTTTGGGTGCACATATACAATTAAGTGATAAATTTAGAATAGATACAGAAATTATAGCTGGCATATTGACCAAAATAAGGTCAAGTATAAGAGTTGGAGAACAAAGTAAAGAAGAAGAGGAAAGAGAGAAGGAAATACTTAGAAACTATGATCACAAAACTCTTTATCGTTTTGTTTACCGGGTTCTACCGGCATACAATATTAATAGTAATATTAATATTTTTGCAGGACCTACATTTAACTTTTTACAAACATCCAAAATAGACAATCTAAAATTATTTTCCTCCCATAGTTTGTGGAAAGATTATAGTCCCAATAGCTTCAAACAATTATATATAGGATGGATGATTGGTGTGGGTTACCGATTTTGATATTCTAAATAAGAAACGAAATAGAGTGCTATAAGATAATATATTACCTTTGTGGGATGAATACAGAAAACCAACATACAGCCATATTATCCAATCTGGGGATTGACAATCTGAATAAAATGCAGTTTGCCGCCCAAAAGGCGATAATAGATAGTCAAAATACATTACTATTATCTCCTACAGGTTCGGGTAAAACTCTTGCTTTCTTACTACCTATCTTCCGATTGCTGAAAGAGGATATAAAGAAAGTACAATGCCTTGTAATTGTTCCATCAAGGGAGTTGGCTCTTCAGATAGAGCAAGTTTGGAAAAAGATGGGTACACAATTCAAAGTAAATGTTTGTTATGGCGGGCACTCTATTGATACCGAGTTGAAAAACCTAAGCAATCCTCCCGCTTTACTTATCGGAACTCCGGGCAGGTTGACCGACCATCTGGAACGGAAATCTTTTGATACAGATTCCATTCGTATTCTGGTTCTCGATGAATTTGATAAATCGTTACAATTAGGTTTTCAGGAGGAAATGGATACAATCATTAGCCAACTGCCCAACCTGCAAAAAAGGGTTCTCCTCTCGGCTACTTCCGATGTGGAAATTCCTGAATTTGTAGGAATGCAAAAGCCGGTGGTTCTTGATTATATACAAGAAGAAAAAAGCGATAACCTTTCAATTAAACTCGTTTTATCTCCCGAAAAAGACAAGATAGAATCTTTATTCCACTTAATATGTTCATTTAATTCCGAGCCCGCACTTATTTTCTGCAATCACAGAGAAGTTACGGAGCGTATCAGTGATTTATTGAACAAGAAAGGCATACAGGCAGGGTATTATCATGGGGGTATGGATCAGGATGACAGGGAAAGAATCTTAATCCAATTTAGAAATGGCAGTCTGAATTATTTGATTACAACCGATCTGGCAGCCAGAGGATTGGATATTCCCGAAATGAAACATGTGATACATTATAACCTTCCGGCTAAAGAGAGCGAATTTGTTCATCGTAACGGGCGTACAGCTCGTATGCATGCTTCAGGAACCTCGTATATCATACAATTTAAAGACGAAAAAATGCCGGATTATATTTCCGATGCTTTGGATATTCTGAAAGTTGCGCCGGGGAAGAAATTACCAAATCGTCCTGAATATCAGACTGTATATATTAGTGGAGGTAAGAAGAATAAACTAAATAAAAGCGATATTGTCGGCTTCTTCTTGCAAAAAGGAAAGTTGGATAAATCAGACTTGGGATTGATTGACGTTAAGGATTTTATCTCTTTTGTTGCAGTGCGAACATCTGCCGTAAAAACTCTTTTGGGTAATATCAGAGATGAGAAGATGAAGGGTAAGAAATATAAAATAGAAGTGGCAAGAAACGTTATAAAGAAGACTGATTGATTTTCGACCATTAGGAAAGAATAAATATAAAAGCGACAAATTGAAGATTTCTTTGGTTTGCCGCTTTTTGTGTGATATGGTGTCGTGGTATTGGATTATTTGAGAAGTACAGGAATAAGACGGAATATATTTTTCCTGTTCCGACCTGAAAACGACTCAGATATATGCCATATTTCTTAATTTAGAGTCCCTTGCTTCGATCTTTGAAAGAAATATGATTATGTAATTATTAAATCAGGAATATCTCTCTTGTGCCGCCCTGAATTTCCATGCCATAAAATCGACCAATGATTGCGGAGATAAAATTTTTATGGTATCTACATATCCGAAGAACTCTCTCTGTAACTCCTGATTGATAACAACCTTTATTTCAAACACCATAGAACCATCTTCTTGTGCGTCGATCAGCTGTTGGCTTTTATGAAAAGGTTTAGTCTGAACATAGGGTGCATTTTCCTTATTTACCGAAAAGCGGACAGTTTCGGCTTTCATCCCTACGTTCTTCGTAACTCCCACTAAATCGTCAAAGAATGTTTGAGGATCGAATAAATCGTTTTCAATGAATCTTTCTTTCTCTGCTATTTCAATATGATGGATTCTATCCAATGCTAAGTTGATAAGATTTCCCTTTCGGCGACCAAATACAAACCATCGGTTACGGTATTCCTTTAACAAGTATGGGTGAAACATGAATGTGTTCGCAGAACGGGCTTTGAAGGATCGGTATTTCATACTCAGTACCTGCTTATTCACAATTGCATGATAGATAATATCAAGATAGGCCAATCCTTTCAAGCTTTCATTTTTCTCAAAATCAATAACGGGTATGGTTTTCTGTTTTGCAGATGTTACATGGTCTTCAAGACGACTGACAATATCTCCCATTCCTGAAAAATAAGAAAAGCCTTTGAATTGGCGAAGCACCTCTACTGCCTCCGACATTGTTTTTAAGTCCTGTTCTGATAAAGGGGTATTGGTTATGCTGTAATCCTCATCTTCATATTTGTAGTATTTATTATCATATACAACAATAGGCGCGTTATAACCTAGTTTCTCGCTGCGCATCATTTGGATATCCATTTGCACAGTACGTTTACTGATACCTTTGTCTATACCTTCATATTCATACAAGGCATCCGAACAGGCATCTATTAAATCTTCGAGTGTCCATTGCCTGTATTTGTTTCGCAGACAAGTATCTATCGTTTTATAACGGATGAGGGCGTTACGGTTAATTGGCATGGTCTTGAAAATTAATCTAAAATCCTATGTATGTTATTTTCTTCGTGATTTTACCTTCCTTTAAAATCCATAGAAGGCAATATGATCCGGCTCCATCACCATTATTCATTGAAATATAGATAGTTCCATTATTACTAACAGAAACAAATGTATTCTGTAAAGATGGAAATAAGTAACCTGCAATATCTTTTAAATTAAATTGAGAAAATGCTCCATTTGTAGAATATTTTATGGACTTAATCTCGGTGTTTCGATAAAAATCATCTAATGAAACACAATCGCTTCCAAAAACATCACACCCACTTATTTTAATTGGATACCCGTATTCCGGATGTAAAACCACTCTTTTATTGGTGAGGTCTAAAGTCCCTATGCTAATTTCCACCTTTACACTTTCACCCTCAAAAGTTGCTAAATTATTCGAGATTGTCCTTTTTAAGAGAGGCAATTGATATAAGAATTTAATCCGAGATTTATGTATATAGCCACTTCTTTCCAGATTAGAACCAATCCCCCATACGATAGGTATATAGTCACCTATAGCTTCTTCGATTTCTGATCGGACAAACACTTCATCATCATTAAGTGTTCCTATTATTTTTTTATTCTCATCTCGGATATTGGTATACCCGTCTTTATCATTTATAATGGCAAATTGAGAAAAATATTTAAAATCATCTTTTGTTTGTGCAAATAAACCAAATGTGCCATATACCAATATGTATGAAAGAAGTAGTAAATATCGATTCATATTTTTGTTTTCTCAAAAATAATAAAAATAATTTCGTTTACGCAAAAATACTGCGTAGCAGTGTCGAAATCTTTGTAATGTCAAACAAACAAAGAGTGTCGTAAAAGACCTTACCAATTAAAAATTACAGAGATGAAATTTAATTTTACAACAAAAGGAAAAAACAAGGTGACAAATTATGAAGGCGGACAAGCATACCGCCTGTCACCAGAGTGGCAATTGTATACTGCTGCCGTTACCTCTTCGTTGAGTGACAAGTTTTACGAAAAGGCAGATGCAAGAATAGAAACATTGCGTAAACTGATCGTTCGGTGTGATCCTGTATTCGTGGCACAACTGGCAGTATATGCCCGTCAGAAGATGAATATGCGTTCCATCCCTTTGGTATTGGCAGTAGAGCTGGCAAAAGTACACCGTGGAGACTCTACCGTTAACAAAATGGTATCGGGTATCGTACAGCGTGCCGATGAGATAACCGAACTGTTGGCATATTACCAGTTGGCTAACCAGCGTCAGGATACAAAAAAACTGAACCGCTTGTCAAAACAGCTTCAATCGGGTTTGCAGGGTGCTTTCAACAAATTCGATGAATATCAGTTTGCTAAATACAACCGTGATGCGGAAGTCAAATTACGCGATGCCCTGTTTCTTGTTCACCCGAAAGCAAAAGACGAATCGCAACAAGTATTGTTCAATAAAATAGTTAACAACGAACTGGAGATTCCATACACCTGGGAAACGGAACTTTCGGCATTGGGACAAACAGGGTTTGTTTCCGATACAGAAAAAGAAATCGCTTTCCGTATGAAGTGGGAAGAACTGATAGACAGCCGTAAAATCGGATATATGGCATTAATGCGTAACCTGCGTAATATATTGGAGGCTGGAGTATCACAACAGCATATAACGAAAGTTTGTGAAACATTGTCGAATGCAGAAGCTGTACATCGTTCCAAACAGCTGCCATTCCGTTTCCTTGCAGCCTATCGTGAAATATCGAAAGTGAAGTCGGCTTATGCCGGACGTGTTTTGGATGCACTGGAAAAAGCTGTCGCCGTATCTGCAGAAAACATAGCAGGATTCGGTGAAGATACAAAAGTGCTGATAGCAGCCGATGTATCGGGTTCCATGCAAAAGGCTATATCGCCAAAGAGCAAGATATTGTCTTACGATATAGGACTTATGCTCGCCATGCTGCTGAAGTCGCGTTGCAAGAATGCTATAACAGGGATGTTCGGTGATAAATGGAAAGTGATAAATGTCCCTACTAAAGGTATATTGTCCAATGTAGATGCTTTCTACCGTCGCGAAGGAGAAGTAGGTTATGCAACCAACGGTTATCTGGTGATAGAAGATTTGCTGAAAAGCAAACGGCAGGTAGATAAAGTAATGATGTTTACCGACTGCCAGCTGTGGAACAACCGCAACGATAAGAAAATAGCTAACCTGTGGAATGATTACAAAAAAGTGTCGCCAAACAGTAAGCTGTATTTGTTCGACCTGTCGGGATACGGAACCACACCTTTGGATATCACCCGCGAGGATGTATATCTGATAGCAGGCTGGTCTGATAAGGTATTCGACATCATAGCAGCCATAGACCGTGGTGGCGATGCTTTGGACGAGATACGGAAAATAGAATTGGAGTGAAGCGTAAATCAGCTTTAGCTAATTGTCGAGAATAAGGTTTAACAATAGATAGTAGAGGGTGGCATTATTGCTGCCCTTTTTCGTTATGCGGTAATTATTTTTTATTCTCCGCAAAATATACAGCGATAAAATTGCTATGCGGAAAATAATCTTTATATTTACCGCAAAATATACGGTGATTATGCGAAAGATTTATATTTGGCAGCAAAACGATTGGGCAAACTTCGAATGGGATGATAAGGAAATATCTTATCATTTAGGTAAAGTAAGAGCCATACAAGGCAGGCTTATAGGTAAGATGAGCCTGTTAGGATTCGATTTAAAGAGTTCAGCCGAATTGGACACCTTGACTATGGAAATCACCAAATCGTCAGAAATAGAGGGTGAAATATTGGACAGCGAACAAGTTCGTTCATCCATCGCCCGACATCTGGGAATAGATAATTCGGGATTACCTCAAGCCGACAGATATATTGATGGTGTTGTAGAAGTAATGATAGATGCAACACAAAACTATTTACAGCTATTGACACAAGAACGGCTTTTTAGTTGGCATGCCGCATTGTTTCCGACAGGAAGAAGCGGAATGCACAGAATAACGGTTGGTGATTGGCGCAAAGACGAGGGCGGAGCAATGCAAGTTGTGTCGGGTGCTATGGGTAAAGAGAAAGTTCATTATCAAGCCCCGGAAGCTAACGATGTCCCCCAAGAAATGGAAAACTTTCTATCATGGCTCAATTGTGAAGATAGAACCGATCCCGCTTTGAGGGCTGCAATAGCGCATCTATGGTTTGTCACTATCCACCCTTTCGATGATGGTAACGGCAGGTTGGCACGTACAATAGCCGATATGCTGCTCACTCGTGCCGATGGCATACCGCAACGCTTTTACAGCATGTCAGCCCAAATAAGGAAAGAGAGGAAACTCTATTATGAAGTGTTGGAGAAAACACAAAAGAGTAATCTTGATATTACTGCTTGGCTTATATGGTTTTTAGACTGCTTAGAAGCTGCGTTGTTGGATTCTGAAAACTCATTAAGCAGAATTTTACAAAAGTCGAAGTTTTGGGAGAAGAATCGTAAAATCAGCATGAATGACCGACAGACCAAAATAATAAATATGCTTTGGGATGGTTTCGATGGTAAACTGACAACTTCTAAATGGGCGAAGATAACAAAGACTTCCCCTGATACGGCTTTGCGTGATATCCAAGACTTGGTAAATAAAGGAGTATTAAGAAAGACTGATGAGGGCGGACGAAGTACCAATTATGAAATTGTAGAGGGATAAACAAAACACACTTGTAATCAGATTAATATAATTAGACAACAAGTTGTTATAACTTTCTATATAAGGTTTGTCGGAATAAAGCAAGTCGATTTTAATGTGTACTTTTCACGAGTCGTATCATAAGATTGTAAAAAAACAGGACAAAAAAATTAAAATAAATTCATTTGCGCAAAAAGACTGCGCATCGCTATTCTAACTTTGTATCATCAAAGAAAGAGATCATTGATATAACAAGATAAACAAGTGCCGTAGAAGAGAGTTACTTCGCACTTTTAATGCCCGGGTCGTGGGTTCGATTCTCACCACTCCCACAAGCAAGTAATAATATAAAAGGGGAGTGTAGCTCAGAAGGTAGAGCAGGAATACAGTCTCTTTTCGCCTGTTGCCTTGTTTTTATTGAAGAAATAGCAAGTGTCGTAAGTAAGGGTTACTTCGACGGTAGAGCAGATACTCGAAAGAGTATTGTGGCATGAGTTCGATTCTCATCATCTTTCAGGATGTAGCTCAGTAAAATATAAGTCCTTTATTGCTTGTTACCTTGCTTTTTAATAAAAGAATAAAAACAGAATGTCGTAGAGAAGAGTTACTTCAGCTCAATTTAGGGGAGGAATAGTGAGGCCGTAAAATCGGCGAGACTATCCGGTTCGACTCCGGCAATGCTATGCCCCGTTTCTCTTTTCGTTTGTTACTTCTGTTTCTCATATAAACGAATGCCGTAGGAGAGAGTTACTTCGTTCAAGTGGCCACCGCAGGTTCGAATCCTGCACGAGCTTTTTCCGTTTGTTGCTTCGTTATATAATTAAGATTTAGTCAGGTGTCGTAGAAAAGGAGTTCTTCGTTGGGCTCCGGCGACGCAGGTGCAATTCCTGCCATGCAAAAGCTGGTAGTTTAGAGTAAAACACCGGTATGTAAGGCCTTTTCGATTTATTACCCTGACTTTTTATAAAAAAGAAGATATTATGATTGAATTAAAAGGAAAATATAACCAAGACTGTAAAATCTTCTTGAATGAAGTAGAAGATGGAGCAATAGAATTGATAAAGAATATCCTGAACCATGAGGTGTCAGAAGGTGTACAGGTACGTATCATGCCAGATACCCATGTAGGTAAGGGTATTGTTATCGGATTTACTATGCCTATGACAAAGATGGTTAATCCTAACTATATAGGGGTGGATATCGGTTGCTCGGTTACTACGCATAAACTGAATAAGCGTATCGAAGCTGATTACTTGCCAACGCTCGACCGTGCCATCAGACGTTCGGTTCCAATGGGAATGAATATCCGAAAAGAAAAGAACTACGATGACTGGTGGGTAGAATCTTATTTTGAAGCTGTAAATACAAATCTTCAGGCATTCCAAAAAGAATGGGCAAACCGCTTCGGAGAAGAGAAAAGTTCAATTATAATAGATAAAGAATATATTATAACTCTCTGCAAAAAAGTGGGGATTAAAGAAGAAAACTTCTATTATTCAATCGGAACTTTAGGTGGCGGAAACCATTTTATTGAAGTGGGAGAGTCGGTAAACGATGGTTCACATTACCTGACCATCCATTCCGGGTCACGTAATTTCGGACTGAAAGTATGTAACTATCATGCTAAAAAAATGCTTGCCGAAAGAGGGTTGACACAGGAGTATTTTGATGAGTTTAAACAAATCACCAAAAATACTCAGCCAACCTCCGATATTCCAATGAAACTGGCAGAACTGGCAAAAAGATATAAAGTCGATAAAAAAGAATACATGCTCGAAGGGGATGACATGTACCAATATCTGGTTGATATGGTAATTGCACAGACTTATGCACAATTCAATCATAAGGCCATGTCTAAGGCTATTTTCAAGGATTTGGGAGAAGACTGTTATGCCGTTGATTCCGTTTACTCGATGCATAACTTTATAGATACCACCGACTGGATTACCCGAAAAGGAGCAATCCGATCTTATAAAGGAGAAAGAATGGTAATTCCATTTAATATGCGTGACGGAATATTGATTTGTGAAGGAAAAAGCAATCCGGACTGGAACTGCTCAGCCCCTCACGGAGCCGGACGTGTATTGGCTCGTAACCAAGCATTAAAAACGTTAGATATGCAAGAATTTTCGAAAGAAATGGAGGGCATTTATTCTACTTCGGTCTGCAAATCAACCCTTGATGAGTCACCGATGGCTTATAAGGATAAGAATGTAATTATGGAAGCTATAAAAGATACAGCTACAATCATAGACTCTATCAAGCCAATAATGAATATCAAAGCCAACTAGAAAAGTATTTTCAATATGGAAGAATATATATTGTTGATTTTCATATTATCTTTTTATTCTAAAAATTTGTTAATATGAAAATCCTTTATATATTTGCATCCGTAAATAGAATACTAACCCTTAAAATTTTAGAGAAAGGGTACAATTATGTTGGTCAAAAAATAACATACACGCAAAGAAACTAATTTGGTTTATCGGGATGATGAACCTTACAATATTCAAACACATCTATCACAATTCACGGCTGCAAAGTTGATAGACATTGGTTAGTTTCAAACTCATCATTAAATTTTATTATTAATTGCTGATATATCAGCTTGAGGGATTATTATATCCGTTCGGCTGCACTGTATCACAAATCAAAGGATATCTGGTCTTGGATAAAGATTAGTCTGATACCTGTATATTCTTGTGTACCAATCAAACAAACATGGGCATACAACCAAAAGAATTAAGTAAACTGGGATATACCAACAATATAGCTCGCAGTCTGGCAATAAATACAATCAGCAAGCACTGCAAATACAATACAAAAGAAGAGATTAAAATAACTTTAGTCGATTTGTTGAATAATCCCGAAAAATATAAAAACAATGAAGTATGGGGCAAACTGGCAGAACATTTCTCGCCGATAACAACTGAAAAACAATTCACAGTTTACGACCTCCTTCATGAACCTTTATCATTCAAAACCTATGGAAGCAAGTTTATCGAAGGCTTAGCCAAGCAGCAAATGGAACTCGCTATGCGTCTCCCCATCACAGTCGCTGGAGCGTTAATGCCAGATGCACATGCAGGATACGGATTACCTATCGGCGGAGTATTGGCTGTAGAAAATGCAGTTATACCTTATGCTGTAGGTGTAGATATAGGTTGTCGGATGAGTCTGACGGTATTCGATGCGAAGGCAGATTATCTGAAACGCTATTCGCACCAGATCAAAGAGGCTTTGAAAGAATATACCCATTTTGGTATGGACGGATGCTTAGGCTTTCCACAGGAACATGAGATTCTCGACAGGAGTGAGTTTCAATTAACTCCTTTGCTGAAGCAATTACATGGCAAAGTAGTTCGCCAATTAGGTTCATCCGGAGGCGGAAATCATTTCGTAGAATTCGGAGAGATTGAATTAGTTGAAAACAATGTTTTGAATCTTCCGCAAGGAAACTATCTGGCATTACTCTCACATTCAGGGTCAAGGGGAATGGGTGCAGCTATTGCAAGGCACTACAGCGATATTGCCCGCGAAGTGTGTAAGTTGCCGAGAGAGGCGCAGCATTTTGCATGGCTTGGACTGGATACGGAAGCGGGACAGGAGTATTGGATGAGTATGAATTTGGCAGGTGATTTTGCACGAGCATGCCACGAACGGATACATATCAATCTGTCAAAGGCTTTAGGCTTGAAAGCCATAGCCAATGTGAACAATCATCACAATTTTGCATGGCGAGAAGAGATTGCTCCAAACAGGTACGCAATCGTACATCGCAAAGGGGCTACTCCTGCAGGAGAAGGTGTTGCAGGATTTATTCCGGGAAGTATGGCAACAGCAGGCTATCTGGTTTGTGGAAAAGGCGAAATTCAATCGCTCAACTCGGCATCACATGGAGCAGGACGAGCCATGTCACGCCAGAAAGCAAAAAGCCAGTTTACACAATCGGCATTAAAAAAACTGCTTTCTCAGAATGAAGTGACCCTTATCGGTGGTAGTGTAGAGGAGATGCCTCTAGCTTATAAAGACATCGACCGTATAATGCCGGCACAGGAGTCATTAGTAGAAATTCATGGTAAATTTATGCCACGGATAGTAAGAATGAATAAAGAATAGGGTCGCAGACCCTTTTATTAAACAAACTAGATGAATAATAATAAAATATACTTACAAATAACTTCCGGACGTGGTCCTGCCGAATGTTGCCGTGTAGTAGCATTGGTATTGGAGAAGATCCTGATACAAGCCCGAAAGGTGGGATTGATAGCTGAGGTTATTGAACGGGAGGAAGTAGATATGAATCGCACGCTGTTTTCAGCAATTGTATTTCTTGAAGGCAGTAAGGTAGATGAAATAGTGGATGAATGGGAAGGAACTATTCAATGGATAGCACAAAGCCCTTACCGTATCTATCATAAACGGAAAAACTGGTTTGTTGGAGTAAATTCCTTTACTTCGACAGAACTGAGTGAAATAGATACAAAATATATCACCTATCAAACATTACGATCTTCCGGTCCCGGCGGTCAGCATGTCAATAAAACAGAATCGGCTGTACGAGCTACTCATGCTCCGTCGGGAATGAGTGTAACAGCATCTGATCAGCGGTCGCAATTACAAAACAAGAAGTTGGCAACTGAGCGGCTATTAATTAAACTTTCGGCATGGAATATAGAACAGACTATGCAAAAAGCACAGGAGAATTGGGATAATCATAATAGCCTCGAAAGAGGAAATCCGGTGAAAGTAATACAAGAACCATTAATAAAGTAGATTATGTTTGCGAGACGAACAGCAACCAGAATAAAGAACGGAACTGTACAAAGGAAAAACAGACATGCTAAAACCCCTAATTACTGGAATACATACCAAGACGAAATTCAAATTGATATTGAGAATCCGGGAAAAGGGTATAAGCATTTTCTGAAGAAAAGGGATATAAAGCAATTTTTGGAAATATTACCAAACCGAGAAGAGATTGATGTCATGTTTGATGCAGTGTTATTAGCAAGTGGTGATTACTATACTGATGGATGGTATCAGAATGGAGTAATTGCTATATGTGCATGGGAAAAAGAAATGACAAAAGAATATAGTTTAGGGTATTACAAAGCTCATAAAAGTATATTTGACCGATTGGGAGTTAAGTGTCAGGTAAAGAAAGATCATGTTATTTGCGATTTCACAGAAAATCAGATAAAAGCATATCTGCTTCTACATATTTTCCTTCATGAACTGGGACATCATCACGACAGAATTAATACCAGATCAAGAATAATAGCCAGAGGTGAAAAATATGCAGAAAGTTATGCTTTCAAGTATGAAGAAATTATATGGAACAAGTATTTTGAGTACTTTCCGTTTTAACAAAAGAGTATAATTATGACAGAACAAGATAAAAAACGGATCGGTAAATTTCTGAGTCTCATACTTAGACACGATCCCGACAAAATCGGATTGGAACTTGACGAGCAAGGTTGGGCGAATGTGAAAGATCTGATTGATAAATGCAAGAAGCATCGTTATCACTTTTCAATGGAAGACCTGATTGAAATTGTGGAAACGAATGATAAGCAACGCTACTCGTTTAATGAAAAGCGAAATAAAATCAGAGCTAATCAAGGACACTCCATCGATATTGACCTTGCCTTATCTCCGGTAGAGCCACCTGAATTTCTCTATCACGGAACAGCTACCCGATTTCTTTCGTCCATTATGGAACAAGGCATAATAAAAGGTAGTCGCCAGCATGTACATCTGAGCAAGGATAAGGAAACAGCAACAAAGGTCGGTTCACGGCATGGAAAAGTTATTGTCTTAACTATTATGACAGGCAAAATGCACCAGGATGGCATTCTTTTTTATCAATCGGATAATGGAGTTTGGCTGACAGATTATGTAGATGTGAAATATATATCGAAGTAAATAACAGTATAAAAAATTAGAAATCATGTAATTGTTAGTTTCATAAGGGATATGCTCCCTATTTTATCTGTCTGATAAACCTGAAAATTTATCAGATAAGAAATTTATATATTTATAAACGAAACAATTACAATTATGTTATCACAAAAATATGGTCGTACCTACCACTTTCCCTTTTCACCGGGAACAACAAGTGACGACCGATTCAATCATGCTTACTGGGAAGATATCCAACGGATAGAAACCCTTGTACATACAGAGAAACTGGATGGAGAGAATAATTGTCTCAATCAATTTGGGGTATTTGCCCGATCACACGTTGCCCCCACGACATCACTTTGGACAAGCCAATTGAGAGAACGTTGGGAGCTGATGAAAAATGACTTGGGAAATATAGAACTCTTTGGCGAAAATCTTTATGCAGTTCATTCGATTGAATATAAGCACATCGAGGAATATTATTTTATTTTCGCTGTACGGCAGCTAGATAAATGGCTGTCGTGGGAAGAGGTAAAGTTTTATGCCGCGATATTTGATTTACCAACCGTTCCCGAATTAGCTATCGAACCAACAAAAGATTTAACAAAAGAAGCATTACAAATTAAAATAGAAAGTTGGGCAAAAGAAGAAAGCGTTTTTGGCTCTCTCAGTCCATTTACAGGCGAAGACTGTACGCGTGAGGGTGTCGTGACACGGAATATAGAAGAATATCCTGTTGAGGAATTTATGCATAATGTTTTCAAGTATGTCCGTAAAGGTCATGTAAAAACGGATGAACATTGGACTCGTAACTGGAAACGTGCAAAACTTTATTGGGAAACAGAATATAGAAAGGAGGATAAATTATGATTTGGCAATTGACAAAGAATAAAGACTGGGCATCCCTTGAAAGGCAATTTTCGTGGGTTGATGAAATGAAGTATGTGGAGCAACATAAGATTCATCATGCAGAGGGAAATGTGGCTATTCATACTCAGATGGTATTAGATGAGCTACTAAAATTATCATCCTTTCAGAATTTAGATGAACAGGATAAAGAAATCCTTTGGGCTGCAGCATTAATGCACGATATAGAAAAACGCTCAACATCAGTAGATGAAGGCAATGGAAATATTTCGGCGAACGGTCATGCCCGAAGGGGAGAATATACTGCACGTACAATTTTATTCAGGGATGTACCGACACCGTTTGATATTCGCGAGCAGATCACATCATTGGTTCGCTTTCACGGATTTCCTCTTTGGATGATGGATAAGCCTGAACCTTTGAGAAAAATGCTGGAGATAAATCAACGTACCAATATGCAACATCTGCGAATATTGGCTGAAGCAGATATTCGAGGACGTATTTGTGAAGATGCCGGCAAAGTATTGGATGCTTTAGAGTATTTCGAACTATTTTGCAAAGAGCATGATTGCTGGGATAAGAAAAAAGAGTTTGTGACCGATGCTGCCCGTTTTCACTATTTCAATACAGAAGATAGTTATGTGGAATATGTTCCGTTCGAGAATTTCAAGTGTGAAGTAACTATGATGTCCGGCCTGCCGGGAATGGGTAAAGATCATTATATCCAATCCTTGGATAAGGATATTCCTGTTGTCAGTCTTGATGTCATCCGTCGCAAACATAAGATCAGTCCGACCGATAAATCAGGTAATGGATGGGTCGTGCAAACGGCAAAGGAAGAAGCCCGTACTTATCTACGGAAAGGACAAAACTTTGTTTGGAATGCTACGAACATAACTCAACAGATGCGAAGCCAGTTACTTGATCTATTTGTCTCTTATGGAGCAAAAGTGAAGATTGTATATTTGGAAAAGCCTTATGAACAGTGGCGAAGCCAAAATCGTAACAGGGAATACCCTTTACCTGAAAATGTTCTGGATAAGTTACTTTCCAAACTGGATATTCCTCAATTGATGGAAGTACATGAGGTAGAGTATATTGTATAAGATTGATAAGGCAGAAAATGAGATATGTTTTCTGCCTTATTTTCTTGAAAATAGTTACATATCTCTTGTTCAAACTCGGGACTATCGCCACTTAGGCATATAAAGTTCATTTAAAACCCGCTGTATATCTGACTCGCGGTAAAGAACCTTCCCTCCAAAATAGATATAGCGCAAGATCCCTTTCTTACGATAGTCATTTAATGTACGCCGATGTACTTTTAAGAGTTCCGACAGATCTTCATCTGTAATATAACGCTCGCCGTTCAATAAAGGCTTTTGGCTGGCTAGCAAATCTTCGAGCAGCAGGGTTATACGATCTATGGTGTTAAAGAAGTATGAGACTCTGGCATCTGATTCTGTTATCTTTTTCATAATCATATAATTATTTGTTAGGCATTTCATTATTATTCAGAAAATCCTGGATGTCGCTTTTCAGGTAAAGAATTCTTCCTTCAATTTTGGAGTATCCAAGTCTTCCCGTATCCCGGTAAATCTTTAGTGTTTGGGGAGTAATGCACAGAATAGAGCAGGCTTCTTGTGTATCCAGCCATTTAGTGGTACTCCCTCGATTGTTCTTGTTAAATAGAACATTGACAAGTTTGTCAAACTTGGCCAGGCGTTCCAACATTTTATTGAAAACATCTTTCTCAATCATTATAAATTCTTTTTCCATATTAATTTATTTGTAACTGTTTATAGTAATAGAGCAGAGAAAGAGGTCGGGTCTAGCCCCTTCTTTCTCTGTCTAAAAATAGATTATCCTCCAACTTGTTCAGTTTTGAAAAGCTTTGACATAATTATCATTTAATGTCTTCTCCAAATCCGATTCTTTATATAAGACCTTACCGCCTAACAGTATGTAAGAAAGTACTCCCTGATTGCGATAATCATGTAAAGTCCTGCGGCTGACTTTCAATATTCCGGCAACCTCCTTGTCTGTCAGATAGCGTTCTGCATTAACTAAGGGTCTGGTTTCCTCGAATGTTTCTTCCAAACAGGCAATCATTTCTTCCAGACCTTCAAAAAATACAACAACATCTTTGTTGCGTTTTGTAATTAATTCTTCCATAATATTTTAGTTATATGTTTTATGCTTTTATTTGTCTGATTTCAGAATCTCTTCAATATCCGAAACCCTATAGTAGATTTTATTATTCATACGGCTGAAACTAATCCTTCCTGTATCTCTATAAGTTTGTAGAGTACGGGGAGATATATTAAGCATCAGGCATACATCCTGATTGTCGAGCCACTGATCCAATCCTTTACTTTTATACTTACTGCATAAGAGATCAATTCTATCCTTCAGGCTTCGAAACTGTAATATCATAGCTTCAAATACAGCTTTATCTATGTTCGTTATTTCCATAATGATTCATTTAATTAAACAACATAAACTATTTGATGATTTGCAAATCAAAAGCGAATATAGAATTATAAATTACATAAATACCTGATATACATAGCTGTGTGGGTAATTGTCGGGTTTTGTCGGAATTTGTCGGTTTGATTCAAATTGTCTTTTTCGGGAAGGGGCAGCAAAAAAATAGCCGGTCACAATTTGTGACCGGCTATCTACTTCTTATTTTAAGATCACACTCCGTGACCTTTAAGCTTATTCATCTTTCACAAACCCGACTTTCTTTCTGGGTTTATCCTCTGATTCCTTTTTACTAGCCAATTCAGTAAGAGCCTGATAAACTTCATTGAATTGGATGTTAGTATCAATCATAAAGGTTTCAAGTTTTTGGTTTAATTCACTATAGCGAGAAGAAAGCTCTCTCATTTTTACAAAAGCCCGCATAATTGAGATATTGACTTCGATCGCGATTTCACTTCTTAATACACTGGATAACATAGCAACACCTTGCTCTGTAAAGACAAAGGGCATATATCGTGTACCACCCCAACTTGAGGTCACAATTTGTGACCTCAAGATTTCCCACTCTTCACTATTCATTTCAAACATAAAGTCTTCAGGAAATCTCTGCAAATTTCTTTTGACTGCTTGCTTTAAGGCCTTTGTTGAAACTTGGTAACGCTCGGCTAAATCGAAATCTAACATAACTCTACAGCCTCTTATCTCATATATCCGATTTTGAATTACTTGCAAATCTATAACTATTTCAATTTAAGGTTCGAAATTTTGCTATCTACATTTATCATATCTTCCATAATACTTTGATCAAGAACTTTTGCATAATGTTGTGTCATACGGGTAGAAGAATGACCAAGCATCTTAGCAACATTTTCCATAGTTACTTTATTGGCTAAAGTAACCGTTGTGGCAAATGTGTGCCTGGCTACGTAGAAGGTAAAACCTATGTCATGTATCAAACAATGGTTTCACTAGAAGGAATCTTATCTAAACAATATTTCTTTAGAATAGATAATTCGTATCTAGTCAACGTAAGTCACATCGAAAAGATTAATGAGGAGTCTCTTTACCGGAAACAAAGAACTCCCCATCTTCGAATATAAGAGAGCAGAGCCCCTCAGTTTGCTGGTATACATATGTTTAATGATAAAACAAATCTGCGTTATTATATAGAAATATAATTAAAACACCAAGCAACGATATAGATGCCTAATCCATAGACGGCATGTGTCATTAGACTTCGTGCTCTCGCCTTCCACGGATGTGGAGTTTTTGATGCTGCTATTCCTTGTCCAAAGGCTGGTTGCATCAGTACCCACGAAGCCAGAGTAGTAACAATACCATAAACGACTGGTAAAACGACAGTTGGGTGCAACAATCACGAATCTCCCCATATTAGCAACATCAGAAAAGCGAAAGTAATACCAATACAGTAATGAGCAGTCCAATCTAGTGCAGTTTCTCCTTTTATAGGAGCTAGATCTGCTACACTCTGATGCATAAATTTTCCTTTGGGAAAATAACCAATCCATCTACCCACTAAACTATAATTAAGGGTTGAAATATTAAACACCTTTTTTAGAATTATTGCTACAACATCCATTACTATTGTAGCACCCACACCTATAAATACGGAACTGATTATCAAATCACTTACATTCATCATCATTCTTTTTTTTATGTATTATTGAATGCGACAAAGTTAGGCAGCTCATCTCTTTCAATGCTGACACTTAGCAAAGGAGAAATGGTATAAATCAAAGAATATATATACTACAGCTTATGTAGTTTTCGAAATTGTAACGGAGTAAGCCGTGTAAGTTTTTTGAAGAATCGACCAAAGTAGGATTCATCTTTAAAGTTTAGTTGCAGTGCAATGGCTGAAATACTATCAGTAGACTGGAGTATACGAGATTTAGCCTCTTCGATAAGTTGATTTTGAATCATAACACTTGCTGTGACCCCACTAGCATCTTTTACCATACTATTCAAGTGGTTAGGGTGTACATGCAATAGATCAGCATAATCAGATACAAGTCTTTTTTCTATAAAATGTTTACTGACCAGTCTCTGAAATTCGGCAACCAATTTATCACCTCTAGTTAATGATAAGTTACACGAGTCTTGTTTGTTTGCATAAATACGTTCTGCTTCCATTAATGTTATATTCAGAAACATACGTGTTAGAGTATCATCATTCAGGCTTTGTTTGAAGCATTTCTCCTCTTGTAATTTAGAAAAGAGTTGTTTCATCGTTATCACCTCATCTCCAGCCAACTCTACAAAGGGATCTTTGTCTAACTGATAAAATGGGAATTGCTGTAGTCTAACAACTTGCTTAGCCACCAATAGAAAGTAGTCAGCATCAAACATACAAAAGATACCTCTCACATCATCACTCCATGATTTTACACTGTTAAGTTGATTTTGGGGAATAAAGAAAAGTGTATTGGGCTTGAAGTGATATTTCTTAGAACCAATTGTTTCTATGATCTCTCCTGCTGTCAGAAAAGTAATGGTATAGAAGCGTTGCCGCGTCACCATATTCTCTACATTTGTAGGTTTACGTTTTTTATTTAGCACATCCAAGTCAGCAATTTCTAAAAAGCCACTACCGTACTGACAAGAAGTAGAACCCTGAATCTCGCAAAAAGAATCTTTCGAGTCTACAAAGTAAAAGTCTTTGAAGTCTTGTCCTGTTAATAATTCTGTAACCTTCAGCTCCGACATGGAATGTATGCTTTAGTAAAACAATTATGATACAAATTTACACAAAATGTTGTTTGGATATCCAAATTGGATACTAGTTTTCAGTATCAATCTGATCAACAATCTTATCAATGGAGAGAGATAGCCATCTGACTATCTTTCTACTATTACATATTAACAGCTATACCATAATAGAGTATAAAATAAACATCTTTATATAAGGCCTTTCAACACCTGATTTGAAGTTTGGAAATTTGTTTGATTACATCATATTTTATATTCATTTAAGACTAGATACCGATTTGGTAGCATAAATGATCTTCAAACTGCTGCCGACTAAACCGCCCTATATTTTAACCATGGTGTCCTGAATATACTAAGGACACTTTTTCCATAGATTCCTATTTTTATTAAATAATTGGTCTTATTTTATATTCTCCTTTGGATGTAGCAAATAACCCACAACATATATCCTTCACTGAACAAAGCCTACACTCCTCCAGATATTTTACTTTCCAATCAGAAATCGATTTACGAGCAAACTCATGTAATGATGAGGGTAAAGAACAAAGAGGCAGATTAAAAACCGAGACATCCAATCCCCATGTAGCAAGATTTATTACAGCCTTCTCTAGTTGAATTTGAAAATCAATTGGGTCTATCCAAACTTGTTCGTGATTCTTTATGCTGTAGCCAGTATCTTCTAATCCCATAAAAGAGATATGAGTAACAAAGGGCAAGTTCTTATATATAAAATTCGATAGCTGCGGTAAGCGTAGATAATTTATCTTATTGATAACAATACGGAGTTCTATTCGAATATTAAATTCAGCCAGATTATATAATCCTTTTACTGTCTCATTATATGATCCTACTGCCTGTGCAATATGATCATGATCATGCAAGTAGTCGGAATGTAGAGGAATCCCCAATAATAATCTGTCAGCTCCAACAGCAGCAAGTTTCTTTACATAGTCACGGTTTGCAAAAGCACGGCCATTGGATAGTATATGTATTTGAGTTTCGGGTAGCTTCTCCTTTATTTTTTCTATCAACAAAAAGAGTTTGTCACCTAATAATGTAGGTTCTCCTCCTGTTATTCCAATATCAGTTAATTCAGAAGGAGCAGACTCAATAATAGCCAAATTACGTTCGAATAATAAGTCTATATCATTCCTGTTTAGCGGAGGCTGTGAGCACATCAGGCACCTATTATTACATTGTGCTGTAACAAAAAGGGAGTTGTCGTTGGAGTTAATATCTAATTCAGTTTTAATCATCCGACACTGTTATTAATCCACCGTTTGAATATAGGTAATACCTCTTCTTCTCTGTTTATCAATAATGAAAAGATATGTTGTATTATTTGTTTATGCTTCTTACAAAAAGAAGATGTTGGTCTAAAACCATACATATCACCTTGTGTTGAATGGTTTCTTACAGGATCGGCGCCGCAATAAGATTGATAAGCACATTCCGAACATCCTGCAATAGTTTCGTTTGCCCAGATCAATGCTATCTCCTGAGCTTTTTTTCCATAGAGTATATTCTCATAAGTATCATTAACATGTCCAAGCCGAAATGTATTGTCTCCATGCTCGGTTAGCATTCTAGATTCATCCGAAGCATACACATAACCGTCATAGTTGTATACAATCACACTATTGATGATTCCTGCCGGAGACTGAAGGTCTACAAAACCAATAGAAAAAGGAGTCAAGATCTTCCTCAAAACTAAAGCAGTGAACTCTTCGATAAAGTAAGTTCCATTTTTATTCAGTTCTATAATGTAATCCAACGCCTTCTTGTAAAAAAGAATAAACCTATCATAATATTCATTCCAATCTGCATATTGGGAAGCCATACCATAAGGGTTTAAAGCTCTTAAGAAGATACTATGGAAACCATTGTCTATATATGCATCAATAATCTCATTTGGATGATTAACTGATTCTTCTGAGGCTGTCATTAAAGCGGATACTCGATCTATCCCCAAAACATCCCGTGCTTTCTCAATTCCTTTTATAACACGCGAATAACTGTCAATCTTCCCTCTATTGTGGTTATGCAGTTCCTCAGGGCCATCAAGAGATGTCGATATCAGTACCTGGTATGTTGTACAAATCGATAAAACTTCGTCGGTCAGATTTACGCTGTTAGTACACAAGACATAAGTAATCTCTTTCCGGTAAAGGATATTCTTTTCTTGTGTGGTTGATATTGCAAAGAGTAATAAATCAGCCATTAGAGATGGTTCTCCTCCCTGAAACTCCATTGTTATGGAAGGTGATGGAGATTTAAACATCAGATCAATGGATTTAAGCATCGTATCTTTGCTCATATCGTATAATGAACCGTAACATTCTTTACTGGATGCCTGACAATAGATGCAATTTTGATTGCATCGCAAGGTCAATACAAATATATGTAAGGATGTAAAATGATCCAGGAATGATTTCTTTGTTCGCAGTCGAGCCGCAAGACTATCTATCAGGTAAGGAATTGGTATTTCACTGATAAAATACGAAGAAATAAGATCTTTATATAAATTTTCATCTGTTTCAATTTCCCGGTTTACTATTCTGCTGGCTGTCCCAACAGGAGTAATCAGATAATCTCCAACTTCATTAACCAGAATCTCATTATTGTCGATACGATCAAATCGAAAAGGTAATAAGTAATACATTATTCTCCGGTTAGCATATAATCTTCAAACTCATCATTATTCGCAAAAGCTTTCACATAAAGAATATCCCGAATATTATGAGTCTCTTGTCCGACAATATCCCGAACTTTGTAATCGATAAAGTCCTGATTAAGTTTTCTTTCTAGCTGATCAATCTCTTCTTGAATAAAAATACCCTCTTTCTTCTTGAGCTCAATAGATTGGATTGTATCGGTTGAAGTATTACGACTTATCAGGTATGAGTCAGTCAGCCAATATAGTACCTTTGATATAACTGTATCATTATAAATCTGGGTGTCAACTGAAAAACGGATGAAGTTCTCTGCTATTTTTCTAAAATCTGTCATCTTACTATTTTTTCAGGAAATAAACAGTTTGTGTATCTACAATACCGTCTGCATCTATTCCTATCTTATTTTGAAAAGAAATAACTGCCTTCTCTATTTCATTATCAAATAAAATAGCTCCTTTTGCAAAAGATCCTGATAAATATTTTTTATCAATTAAGATGTTTTTCAGCTGTGTAACATCTGTTCCGGTCATTCCTTTTTTGAGAATTCTATCGCCCAAATTGAGTTTCTCACCGACAGCCGTTGTTGATGTTGTCCTTTGAGTTGAAGTGGATGTGCCACTATTTCCCGTCGTTTTACTACTTGACGGTTTTGTATTTGACGTTCCTGTAGACGTACCAGTAGAAGGTGAGGAATAATAGTAAGAAGATGACGAAGAAGACCTGCTCGAACCACCAGAATAAGTAGAACTACTTGATCGGTGTGAGGAATGTGACCTATGCGAAGAATGTGATCTGTGGCTTCTATGGCCTGCAATCAGGTAAGAATTATCATTCTGAAATTTTAAAACAAATTTCTGAGAATTATCTTTTTTAGGACTTATTTCAGGTTCCTTTTTTGCATTATCTAAGTTCAACTTACTAATGTCATAGTTAGAGGCTTCCGTATTTGTTGTAGCAACGATAGATGTTAAAGAGGTCAAAAAGATCCCTTTCAGAATTTTATTAAAACGTGATTTCATAGATAATTACTTAATTAGCTGATTCCATGTATAAAGATATAAAATACTCTTTTATTATAGTGAATAAATGCTAAAAAATAATCAATATAATTTATCGAACAGCTTTATTATACATAAAAGCAGAGAATATACTTACTCTTTTATCTGCCTCATTCTGTATATTTGTAGAGAGAAATAAGTATCTGTAAATAATAATTCAAACAATGATAAAAGTTATAGCCGAGGATTTTATTAAAGAAGAATATTTAGATATTGTAAAACCTCTTTATGCTGAATTGGTTGCTAAGACCAAAATGGAAAAGGATTGTATAGAATACAACCTTTATATAGATCAGGACGATAAAACTCACTTTATCTTCATTGAAGAATGGCCGGATCATGATGCATTGGACAGGCATTGCCAGACAGAGCATTTCAGACGGTTGGTTCCTTTGATTAATAAGCATCAATCTAAAGAATGTGAATTTACCATTATGGAGATTTTTCAATAAGTAAAAGAATGGAGAATAAAGATATTTTGATAAAAGCACAGGAATATATAAAAGATACTTTTCTCAAAGAAGGAACAGGACACGATTACTGTCATATAGAACGAGTGGTAATCAATTCCCGAAAGATTTTGCAAACAGAACAGGCTGATTGCTTTCTGGTTGAATTAGCAGCTTGGTTACATGATTTAGGGGATCATAAGCTTTATAATGGTTTGGATAAATCTGAAGAGTTAATCAATGCTTTTCTTAAATCATTACTTGTTGATCAGTCTACGATAAACAAAGTTGTCGAGATTGTTTCTCAAGTTTCTTTCAGTAAAGGAAATAAGCCATCCTCCATAGAAGCAGAAATTGTACAGGATGCAGATCGTTTAGATGCTATCGGAGCAATTGGTATTGCACGCTGCTTTGCATATGGTGGTAGTAAGAATCGAATTCTATATAGTCCTGATGAAAAAGAGAAAGAGAATTCAAGTATTCAACACTTTTATGATAAGCTGTTTAAGCTAAAAGATATGATGAATACTGAATCTGCTAAGTTAATAGCAGCAGAACGCCATTCTTTTATGGAAGAATACATAGCTAAATTTTATAAGGAAGTTCAATAAGAATGTAATTAAATTCATCTTATTTTGATTTAATAGCATTGAAAGCAAAGGTATTTTGCCCCATTGGGTTACAATAAATTAAAGTATAATAATGAAATTATTAACAGCAGGATTGGTCGTTACAAAAAACAATCAATTGCTTTTAGCATACAGTAGTAATAAAAATGCATGGTATTTACCCGGAGGGAAAGTAGATAAAGGAGAAACAGCCAAAGAAGCACTTATCAGAGAAATTAAGGAAGAGTTAAACATTGACTTGCAACCAGATAAAATTGAAAATTACAAACACATTTCAGCTCCGGCATATGGAGAAAGTCCTGAGTTAATAATGGAACAAGATACTTTTCAATATAATTTAACAGAAGAGATACAGCCAAGCCATGAAATTACTGCAGTGAAATTTTTTGACTTAGGGATGTACAAGCTAGAACCGGCTCAGGTTCCCGGTGTATTAAAAGTTTTTGCACTATTGAAAGAAGATGGTATAATTTTATAGATGAGAAAGAGGAAATCTGTATAGAAAATAAGAAGAGGAGCTATCATGAAAATCAAAACTAAGGTTGACTGATTATTAAAATATTAATAATTTGTATGATCTTAATTTTCATCTTTTATAATAACTAAAGTATTATCAGATATCAGACTAAAAATTATTAATTATACTAAAGAGATCAGTTATGAAAGATCAAAACAGTATTGGACTAATCAGAAAAAGCTTAACTTTAGTATGCATAAAATAAATGAATATGAATGAAAAAGTAAAAATAATAAAAACAGAAGTATTGTCAGACAATTGGTACACACTCCGAAAAGTAACCTATGAATACTTAAAAGAGGATGGCACTATAGATACACAAAGCAGAGAGGCTTATGACAGAGGTAACGGCGCTACTATCTTGTTGTATAATAAGGAGAACCAAACAGTTATTCTCACACGACAATTTAGGTTGCCCACTTATCTCAATGGCAATGATTCAGGAATGCTTATAGAATCTTGTGCTGGATTATTAGATAAAGACAATGCTGAAGTGTGTATTAAAAGAGAAACAGAAGAGGAAACAGGGTACAAAATTTCACAAGTTCAAAAAATTTTTGAGGCGTATATGTCTCCCGGTTCTGTTACCGAGATTGTTTATTTTTTTATTGCTGAATACACCAAGGATATGAAAGTGAACGAAGGAGGGGGGCTCGATGAAGAACAAGAAAACATAGAAGTTCTAGAGTTGAAGGTTGACAGAGCAATGGAAATGATAAAAAATGGAGAGATTAGGGATGGTAAAACAATCATGTTACTGCAATATATAAAATTGCACAACATTCTGTAATTTGAAGCAATAATCTATGACAGTCCTCTTCTTGTACTCAACGAATTCCGTAAAGTATCTATTGAATTATCAAAAAAATAAAAGGGACTGTCCATAACCTTGTGTAAATGAAAAACTAGCCTTAGGGCTTTTATCCTATATATTTCTTTATCGTACTACTCTGCTCTCAAAGATAGCTAAAAATTGATTGAGTATTAAACCCCAGTTATGAATGGGCATCGTCCATTTTTTCTCAATCTCGCTGATAGCCAGATATACAGACTTTTCCAAGGCATCATCCGTTGAGAATGATAACTTGTTTTTGGTGTATTTGCGTATCTTACCGTTCAGATTTTCTATCAGATTGGTGGTATAGATGATTTTATGGATTTCCAGCGGGAAGTCAAAAAAAGAAGTCAGTTCATCCCAGTTGTTACGCCACGAACGGATAGCATAAGGATATTTAGAACCCCATTTTTGTTCGAAATCATCCAATTCAAGTTTAGCTGCATCTTTTGTAGGAGCATTGTAGATGTTCTTTAAATCAGAAGTAAACTCTTTCTTTTCTTTCCAAACAACATAACGGCACGAGTTACGGATTTGATGGACTACGCATATTTGAGTCGTTGATTCAGTAAAGACACTTTTTATTGTATCTGTAAATCCACACAGATTATCTGTAACTGTAATGAGGATGTCTTGCACTCCACGGGCTTTTAAGTCAGTTAGGACACCCATCCAAAACGAAGAAAATTCTGTTTTACCAACCCACATGCCCAGGACTTCTTTAAAGCCTTCCTTATTTAGCCCTACACACAAATAGACTGTCTTATTGATAACCTTACCTGCCTCTCTGACTTTAAAAATAATCCCATCCATCCGAACTATCAGGTATAAGTTTTCTAACGGGCGGTTCTGCCACTCAAAAGCTTCCTGATTTACCTTATTGGTAATGTGGGGATGGAAGATGTGGATAGTTTAAAACCGGATATCTCATGCATTTCCTGTTCAATATCCGAAACGCTCATACCTTTGGCATACAAAGAGATTATTAATCTGTCAATACTCGAACCACGGTTCTCATGTTTGGGGATAACCACCGGTTCAAATTCGCCATTACGGTCACGGGGAACTTCTATGGTGGATTCTCCATATTCTCCCTGAACTTTCTTGGTATAGATCCCATTGCGGGAGTTGTCGGTGATTAAATCTCCTTTTTGATGCCTTTCATAGCCTAAATGGTTATCCATCTCTGCCTGAAGCATCTGTTCATAAACCTGAACGTGAAGCTGCTTTAAAAGGAATCAACTTCTTCGCGTGTCTTAAATTGAGATAAGAACTCTTTACTAAACAAATTTTTTGGAACGTCCATAATAAACACTTTTTATAAAGTTATTAATAAATGAAAAACTACAAGCCTTACAGCCTGTAGTTTTTCATTTACACATCATTTTGGACAATGTCCTTATATCGGCAAACAAGACTATTGGTGATATTTCTATGCTAATTATTTTTCAACTTTGTAAATTGCACCTTCACATCCATCGAATTCTATATCTCTTTCATACTGAAGTCCAATCTTTTCAAGAACTCTTATCGACCAGACATTTTTTTTCAT